>CAYYBU010000008.1:0-15842 GCA_964469945.1 uncultured Planctomycetaceae bacterium | reverse complement strand
ATCCGGCACACTCCGTGTGCCGCTCGCAACGGCACACGGAGTGTGCCGGATACATCTTGCACAGGGGCGCCAGCGCTTGCGTCGAAGGATCGCTGTAGGGAACGCCCTCCGTGGCGTTCCGCTTCTTGCGCAACGCGCGGAATGCCACGGAGGGCATTCCCTACAGGCACAATGATATCGGACAGGTTAGCCATAGAGGCGGCCGGTTACAATTTGGCCAGTTCGCCCCACAGGCGGGCACTGGCCTTGATGGCACGATGAAAATCGGCCAAGGAAAACTTCTCGTTGGGACTGTGCGTGTTGTCGTCGTCCTGCCCCCAACCCAACAGGAGCGTGTCGGCCTTCAGGCTTTGATAAAAGTTGGCGACAATGGGAATCGAGCCCCCTTCGCGCGTGTAGACCGGCGGGCGGCCGAAGGCGGATTCGATCGCCCGGGCGGCCGCGGCCACATAGGGGCTGTCCAGCGGCACCATCACGCCCGGCGAGCCGTGGTGGTCGGAGAGTTCCCATTTCACTCCCGCCGGCATGATCGTGGGCAACCAGGTTTTCAAGGCGGCCGTGATCTTGTCGGGATCCTGATTGGGAACCAGGCGGAAGCTGAACTTGGCCGCGCCGGCGGAGGGCAACACCGTCTTGGCGCCGGGGCCTTGGTAGCCGCCCCAGATGCCGCAAATGTCGAACGTGGGGCGCACCCAGCGGCGCTCCAGCACCGAGTAACCTTCTTCGCCGGTGGCTCCCGTAACCCCGAGATCGGCGAAATACTTGGCCTCGTCGAAGGGCAGCCGCGCCAGTTCCGCACGCTCGCGATCGGAAAGCGGCACTACGTCGTCGTAAAAGCCCGGAATCCGCACCTTGCCGCGGCGGTCGATCATGGCGTCCATGATATGCGTCAGGGCATTCAACGGATTGGTGACCGAGCCGCCGAAAGTGCCCGAGTGCAAGTCGCGATTGGGACCGGTAACGTGCAGTTCATAGTAGGCGATGCCGCGCAGGCCGTAGGTGATGGCCGGTATCTCGGCACTGAACTTGCCGCCATCGCTGATGACGATGCAATCGCACGCCAGCCGGTCGGCGGCGCGGGTGGCCAAGAAGGCTTCCAGCGCGTGGCTGCCCACCTCTTCCTCGCCCTCGATGATGTACTTTAGGTTGATTGGCAGACGGCCGGCGGTGCGGATCCAGGCCTCGGCGCTCTTGATGTGGGTGAGCACCTGTCCCTTGTCGTCGGTGGCGCCGCGGGCGTAGATGTTGCCCTCGCGCCGCACCGGCTCGAAGGGGGGCGATGTCCAGAGGTCCAACGGGTCGGGCGGCTGCACATCGTAATGGCCATAGACCAGCACGGTGGGGACGCCGGCCACGGGCGGCGACTCGGCATAGACCAGCGGATGGCCCGCGGTGGGGATCAGTTCCGTGGCAAATCCCAGTTGACGAAACTGGCCGGCCACCCAGGCGGCCGCCCGCTGGATTTCCGGCTGTCGCGCCGGATCGGCGCTGACGCTGGCAATGCGGAGGAAATCGCAGAGTTCTTCTTCGAACCGCGGCCCTTGGGCCACCAAGTATTCATCGAGCGTAGACATAAGGGTTTACCTGAACGGGGTCCTGTCTGTCCCGAGCCGCCACGGCTCAGTATAATGGCTTTGATCCAGTCCGACTACCAGGGTTGCGGAGGAGTGTCGATGGCCGAGCAAGCTGCCGCCGCGGTCGCGGAGCCGACGGAAGAAACGCGGCGCCAGCGCCGAATCCAGGATCAGCAGCGGCCGCAGCGTCAGCCCCGCTACAGCGTGGTGCTCTGGAACGACGACGACCATAGCTACGCTTACGTCGTCGCAATGCTACAAGAGGTTTTCGGACATCCGCCCGAGAAGGGCTTTCAGTTGGCCAAGGAAGTCGACACCCAGGGGCGCGTCATCGTGCTCACCACCACGCGCGAGCACGCCGAGCTGAAACGCGACCAGGTCCATGCCTACGGCAAAGACGCCACGATCGCCGAGTGCCAAGGCTCGATGTCGTCCACCATCGAGCCGGTGGAGGCGTGACTACAGACTGTTTTCTTAGCTCTGCTCGGCGGCCCGGTGCAGATCGGCAGCCTGGCGGCGGTGCTTGTCGGCCATGCGCCGCCAAGTCTTTCGCCGGGGCTTGCTCTTGCAAACCGTGGCGAGACGCTCGTATTTTTCAGCCAAGGCCAACTTCACTAGCGCCAGCTTGGCGCGGTCTTGTGCAATACCCACGAAACTACTCCTCTTCGCTTGCTAGAACAACTTGATTTTTCTCAAGACGGATTTTAACCGAAAAAACGCCCGAGGGCAACGCAGAGAAGAAAATAGCTCACTTGGCGGTGTACTTCTCCGGCAACGCATCGGTGAGAAAGATATCGATCTGTTCGTCTGCGCCGGGCGTGCTCCCCTCGGCCGGGGCAGTGCTGGCGCGATTGACGCCGATCCGCATCCGTTCCGGATCGATCTTCAACGCCGCCAACGCCGCGACCGTCTGCCGGCAGCGGGCGTAGGCCAGGTCCCAACGGTCGTGATAGGAGGAACCCTTCGGCAGGGGGCGGTTCGAGGCATGGCCGAGGATCTCGATCTCCTGCGGCTTGCCGGCGATTTCGGCGGCAATGACCTTCAGCCGCTCCTTCTGCTGCTGGTTCAAGCCGCCGCCGGTGTCGTCGAAGAAGACCACGCCGCCGATGACGACGCGGTCGCCCTGGCCGGGAATGCGGATCCGCGCCCGTTCCTTCTTGAGCACTTTGACGTCGCCGCCTTCGTCGCTAGGGAGCGCCGTGGGAGTCTTGCTCTTGTCGTGGCCGCCGGCCTTCACCGGCGAGTTGCCCGGCATCAGCCCCCAACTGGCGAAGGGCTGGTACTTGGGACCGAAGCGCTGCTGTAACGAGTTGATGGCCGCCTCCTGCGGCTTGTTGCGTTTTCCCTTGGCGACCTCGCCGGAGGCGATGGCGAACATGATGACGAAGAACGACATCATGATGGTGATCATGTCGGCGAACGACACCATCCATTCCGGCGCGCCGTCAGGTTTTTCTTCCGCTTTGACGGCCATGCTCATGGCTGACATCGCTCACTTCTTTTCGGCATCCCCGGATCACGCCGCTTCCAGGGCCTGCTGACGATGCTTCAGCGGCAGGAAGGTGTCGAGTTTCTGCCGCACGATGCGGGGGTTGTCGCCGGCCTGGATGGACAAGATGCCCTTGAGGATGATCTCCTTCAAGAGCAGTTCCTCGTGGCTGAGGTAACTGAGCTTTTCGCCCAAGGGGATGCAGAGAAGGTTCGCCATGACGGCCCCGTACAGGGTGCCGATCAGGGCCACCGCCATCGAGGGACCGATGGTGTCGGGGTTGTCCAGGTTGCCCAGCATGAGGATCAGCCCCAACAGCGTGGCGATCATGCCGAAGGCCGGTCCGCAGCGGCCCACCAACTCGAGCATCTTCTTGGCCTCGCGGTGGCGGCCGTCGAGGGCCTGGATCTCGGTCCGCATGATCTCTTCGAGCACCTCGGTGCGGGTGCCGTCCACGGAGAGCTGAATCCCCAGCGTAATGAAGGGGTTCTTGATCTCCTTGGTCTTGCTCTCCAAGGCCAACAGGCCATCTTTGCGGGCCGTCTCCGCCAAACGAACGAGCTCCTCGATCAACTCGCCCGCATGTTCCGGCTTGCTCAAGAACGGCTTCTTGAGAATGCCGAAAAGATTGAACACTTGCTTCAAGGGGAAGCCGACCAGGGTCACCGCGATGGCGCCGCCGAAGACCATCATCATGGCGGGCGGATCGATGAACTTGGTCAAGGAAACGTTCGATTCGCCGACGAACAACACGCCCGCCATCATGGCGAAACCGATCAACAGGCCGAGAATCGTGCTGATTTCCATAGTCACATTATCGTGTGCGGTGTGAGACGGGCTTGACCTTGGTCGGGCTGCGGGGGCGCGAACAAGTTTGCCAACACGGCACAACCGCTACAATCGTTAAAGTCGGCTGCCGAATGTCCTCCGGCGCGGAACCGGGCAGAGGACCAGAACCCTCCGTAGGCCAGGCTGTGCCTGACACATCAGGGGGCGGGAAGGAGAACTGCAAAGTCGGGGTTCGGTCCGTGAACAGTTACCCTCAGCGGCGTCAGGCACAGCCTGACCTACGGGTGGCAGAAGTCACCTCTCGGCGGATCCGTAGAAGAAACGGCCCGAACGGGCCATGTCCAGCAGCAGCGGGGTGGGTTTCGCGCGCGGGCCGATGCCTTCCAAGGATCGCAGCATCTGCACGATCCGCGCTGCGCCCAGCGTGTCGGCCCACCACAGTAGCCCACCGGTCGAGTGTGGAAAACCCAGTCCGAAGAGCATGGCCAGGTCGATGTCGCCCGCGTCGCGCACCCGTCCCTCTTCCAGGATTCGCGTCGCTTCCAGCAACATCGGCAACAACAGCCGCGCCCGAATGGAACGGCGGTTGTGGACCAGCGGCGGGCGGGCCCATTCCGTCACCAACCTCGCCAGCGCCGGCGAAATGTTCTTGGGCGCAACGCCTGGCTGCGGTTGGCCGGATGCGCCGGTGGGATAGACGAAGAATCCCTCGCCGGACTTGCAGCCCAGGCGTCCCGCCTTGACCATGCTTGGCAACAGCGGCGATGCCACCACGCGATCACCCAGCGATTCGGCCAGTAGCCAACCGGCGCTGAGCACCACGTCCAGGCCGATCTCGTCGATCATCTGCAAAGGCCCCATAGCCATGCCGAAATCGATGGCGGCCTGCTCGATGGCCTCGACCGTTGCGTCTTCCAAGAGCAGATCGAGCGCTTCGCCCAAGTAGGCCAGCAAAAGGCGATTGACGACGAACCCCGGCCCGTCGGCCACGACCAGCGGCAGCCGGTCGAGCGACCGCACGTGCGCCACTAGCGTGGCGATGGTTTGCGGGCTGGTCTGCGGGCCGCGAACGATTTCCACCAGCGGCCGGCTGCGGACCGGATGACAGAAGTGCAGCCCGCAAAAACGCCCGGCAGCGTTCAGCCGCGAGGCCAAACGGGCGATGGGGATGGTCGACGTGTTCGACGCCCAGAGGGTGTCCCGGTCCAGGAGCCCTTCCAGCCGGGCCAACAGGTTCTGCTTGGCTGTGGGGTTTTCGGCAATGGCCTCGACCAGCAAATCGCAGCTCGCCAGGGCCGCATCATCGCTGCCCGATCGCACCAACCAATCGACCAGCCGGGTGGCGTCGCCGGCCGGCATGTCGGCGGCCAATTCGGCGATCAACCGCTGCCGCACCGTGCTCAGGGCATCGGCATTGCTATCGGCCAGGACCACCGGCAGGCGGTACTTCAGGTGTGCCGCGGCGATGGCGATGCCCATCATACCGGCGCCGACGATCCCCAGCGACTGGAGGTTGCGTGTGCCGCCCGGCGCGCCGTCCCATGCCGGGTCGCGCCGGCTCCGCTCGGCCAGCAGGCGGACGTTCTCCAGCGCCCGTTCCGCAGCCGTAGCCGGCGCGGGCGCAATGCTGCCGACCAGGAAACTTCCGCCCGCTTCGGTCCAGGGAGTCGATGTGCTGCGCATGGCATTTCCCGCGGTTCGACGGTTCTTGACTCGTTGCCAAACAGTACTCATGATAGATTGATGTTAGGCAACCGCCTTATAATGTCGGCTGGGCGTGTCATGGGGGAGCATGTCTTGTGCCGTTTTCTTTGTCGAGGGCCGACTTTGCGGGCAGCCGGCAACCTTCGCTACGACACAGGAATTCCTCCCATCTTACCAATTTTACTGGCAATGGCAATCTTCCCCGCGGGGGTAATCCGGGGAAACGCCGAGGAGCCCGATTACCGCGCCGAGGTGCAAAAGTACGTCCCCCTTCCACTGGCGGGACGGCGCCCCGATTTTGCCGACCGCATCGCACGAACGCCGTTGCGACGGTTTTGCGAAGAGACGGCCGTACTGGTGCGGATGGGGCAATGGACCAGCCGAACGGAGTATACCGACGAGGCCCGCCAGCGGCTCAGCGCCCTGTTGGACATTTGGCAGTTGCAGCACAAGCCCGGCCAGCCCTGGAAGCGGATGTGCTTCTTTTCCGTCCATCCGACAATCGACGCCTACCGGCTGCTGCTGGCCGCTGGCCAACTTGACGAGGATTTTCAACGCCGTTTCCGGCAGTTCGCCCGCGAGGCCTATTTTTCCCAGGAGCAGGGTCCTTTCAACCAGGCGTTTGCTCGGTCGGCCGGGCTGGCGTGGGCCGCCAAGACGCTGCCCGATATGGTCGAGGCCGCCGCCTGGCGCAAGGCGGCCGAGGCCGTGTGGACGCAATGGTACCAGCAGCGCGATACCACCGAGAACGCCGCCGCCTACAACGCCATTTCGCTCGAGCACTTGTTTCTGCTGGCCGATGCCCTGGGCCACGCGGAGCAGTTCCAGGATCCGGCCGTGCGACAGATGTTCACCCGCTTTCGCGATCAGGTCAGCCCGTCGGGCGCCATGCCCGAATATGGCGACTCCGGCGACGCCCAGTGGAGCATGTTCCACTGCTGGGGCGTCTGGGTCTGCGCTTTCGAGCGGGCGGCGGCCGTTTACCACGACCCGACCTATCGCTGGGCCGCCGTGCGGATGTTCCGCGCCGCCTGCCGAAATCGGCCCCAGGGCCCGCGCAAATCGGCCATCGACGCCATGAACTCGGCGTATGCGCTCTGTCTGGCCGACCAATGGCGCGACCGCCGCTTGCAGCCGCAACCTGGCGATGCGGCCAGCGCAGTTTCCTATCGCCGCGAGCCGGGCAATGACCATGCCGCCGACAAGCTCATCCTGGCCGCCTCGCGACAGCCCGGCACGCCCTTCGTGATGGCCGAACTCTACGCCCGCGGACATCACGCCCACGACGATCAGGTGGGATCGATCCTGTATTACGAGTGTAACGACGTGCCGCTACTGCACGGTTTGGGCTATCACAACCGCGCGTCCGACGAGGCCAATTTGCTTTTGATGTGTCCCGGCGGCGAGCCGTTCCCGCACCAGCCCCCCGATGTTCATGAGGGCCAATGGCAAGAGGCATCGCTGCCGGCCAAGCGTCTGCCAGCGTTTTCCGGTGCTGACGGCGGCCGCGATCAGCGGCACTTCGACAAGCTCACCTTCCGCGTGGCGGAAGACGAGCCGCTGGACCTGTTCGTGGCCAATCTGCGGCTCGCCGGCCCCAAGGGCGAGTTGCCGCTGGACGATTTTCGCAGCCCGCGCGGCTGGCACGGCGGGCGACAAACACGGGTCGCCGGCCCGCGCGCCGACCAACAGGCGATGAAGGTCGATTGCCGCCGCGGCACCAATTTCGTGTGGCGAGACGCTTTCCATCGGACGTTCTCGCTGGCGGACTACGACCAGTTCAAGTTTTCCTGGAAGATCGAGGGGATCGAGGGGGGCTGGAGCAAGGCATTGATTTTCCGCGTCGACAACTCGCCCGCGGATTTCCATGTGCTGCTGCGTCCTTTGGCGGGGGAAATCACCGCGGCCCACGTCGAGTGCCACGGCAGCGACCAGTATGGCCAGTTTCGCGCCAGCAAATGGTTCACTGAAGACACGCAGCTGTGCCGCCGCATGGTGCTGTTGCGCGAGGGGTGTCTGGTGGTCTGCGACCAGTTGCAGCCGGGCGCGGCGGCCGACGGCTGGCAGGCCGGTCCGCTTTGGCACCTACGCGCCGCGCCCCAAGCGGGCCCGAACTGGTATAATGCCCCCGGCCGGCAGGAGTTGCTCGTGTGGATCAGTTCGGCGCCCGGCCGCACCTGCGGCGTGTCCAGCGAGACGCTCTGGTCCGGCACCAAGCCGTTCACGGTTTTTGCCAAGGAGACGTTGAAGTCGAATCGGCCGGTGCAGTTCGTCAGCGTGTTGTGGCCGCATGGGCCGGAGTTGGCCGCCGACCGCTTGGCCGCCGGCATTCGCATCGCCAACGGAGCGGACGACGCCACGATTGTGGACCTGCCCGGGCCGACAGGAACGATCCACGTGCAACTGGGGCGCACGGAGGCCTGGAGCGTGTCGCGGCAGTGAGAAATCGTAGGGTGGGACGAGCGAAGCGAAGGCCCACCAATTGGGCTCACCGTAGGGAACGCCCTCTGTGGCGTTCCGTTTTGTCGGTACGGCCCGGAACGCCACGGAGGGCGTTCCCTACAGACGGTGCCGCTACCGGAAGACGCGGGCCATGCGGAGATCCAATCCGGCCAGGCGAATTTGGACGATCACGCTTGCCGTAGGAGGCTTTCGCTCCTGTTCCATTTCCTGCCTGAAGGATCGTGAATCGCGAAACGACATCCGCAAAACAATAGGGTCGCAACATGCCCGAACCGATCCTCCTCAGTACCTGGACCCTCGGTCAACGCGCCAATGCCGCCGGCTGGCCGCACATGAGCGGCGCGGCGGCGTCGAGCCTCGACGCCGTCGAACAGGCCTGCCGGGCCATTGAAGCCGATCCGCACGTGATGAGCGTCGGACTGGGCGGTTATCCGGACCGCTGCGGCGAGGTGACCCTGGATGCCTCGATCATGTTGGCGCCTTCGCGATGCGGCTCGGTCTGCTACGTGCGGCGCTTCATGCATCCCATTTCCATCGCCCGGCTGGTAATGGAGAAGACGCCGCACGTGCTGTTGGCCGGCGACGGCGCCGATCGCTTTGCCAAGCTCTGCGATCTGAAGCCGGCCGATCTGTTGACCCGGCAGGCCCGGGCGGCGTGGCAGAAATGGCTCGGCGAGCATCCGGCCGCCCAACGGCTCGACCAAGCCGCCTACATGCCGCCGGTCAACATCGAGGAACAAAAGCCGAACGATGGGCCGATTGACCCGGGCGACAGCGCGGCGCACGATACGGTCGGCGTGCTGGCCTGCGATGCGGCTGGGCAGCTTGCCGGGGCCTGCTCGACCAGCGGTTCGGCCTTCAAAGTGCCCGGCCGGGTGGGCGATTCGCCCATCATCGGCCACGGCCTGTACGTCGATCCGCGTTATGGGGCGGCCGTGGCCACTGGTTTGGGCGAGCTAGTCATGGGCGTTTGCGGTACGTTCCTGGCCGTGGAGGCCATGCGTCGCGGCGCCAGTCCGGCGGAGGCCGCCGTCGAAGTGCTCGAACGCATCATCGACAGCTACACGCTTCGCGAGGAGCACCAGGTGGCAATCATTGCGATGGATTGCCAAGGCCGCTGGAGTTCGGCGGCGTTGCGTGCCGGCTACCACACGGCGGTCCGCACGCCGACGCGCGACGAACTAGTCGAGCCGGAGCGGGTGATGCTGGGGTGAAAAGGGGAAGTCACTGGCCACAGAGAGCGCTGAGAACACACAGAAAAGAATAGCAGGAGAGGAGTACAACCCAGTCGGGTTGCATCAGCCGCGCATGCGAACGGAGGTTTCATCCACGATCCACAATTTACCCTCAAGCGGTTCGTGTTCCAAGACCGGCAAGAGGCGATGCAGCACGGATAGGATACGGGGCTTGTCCAACCGAGCCAACCGAAACACGATGATGCCGGCATACTCGCCAGGTGGATACGTGCGAATGTCTGCAAAGTCCAGGTCAAGGGTCACGATCGCACGACCCTCCCGCCGGCACACCGTCGCCACGCTCATGTCGGGCTGGCCCGCCATGCGTTGGTCGCCAACGGTCATGGCGTCGTGGCCCGCGCTGGCAAGCAGCTTGGCCGCTTCGACCGGCAGGTTCTCATCGACCTTGAATTCGAGCATCAGGCCGCGCCGATGGGTAGAGGAACCATGCGTTCACGCGCGAGATCGGCAGCGTAGGCCATCGCCGCTTGGACGTCCTCAGCCTTCAAGGGCGGATAGCTCTGGAGGATTTCGTCGGTCTGTAGACCGGCGGCTAAGTTATCCAGTACGACCGCTACCATGATGCGAGTCCCCTTGATGCACGCTTGCCCATGGCAGACGGCCGGGTCAACTGTAACGCGCTCTCGCCAATCCATTCTGATGTCTCCTCTGGAAAGGTCCACCAACCACGGCATTCTACGCGCTGCGCGGCGTTCAGCCTAGGGGATCGGCCGGGTGCGTTTGCAATAAAAAGGGGCGGCAAAAGAGGGGTAGGCGAGGATGCCCACGACCTTGCGAACATACCGGTGCCGATTACAATGGCTGTTGGTGACAAACTCCGCGTATCAAGAACTGGAGCGTCAACTCGTGAAGATTTTCATAAGTTGGTCGAAAGACCGGAGTCGGAAAGTCGCCGAGGCATTGCGGGATTGGCTGCCCGACGTGATCCAGGCGGCGGAACCGTTTCTGTCTACCCACGACATCCCGAAAGGCGTTCGCTGGGGACATGACCTGGCCAAGGAACTTGAGGGAACGAACGTCGGCATTATTTGCCTGACGCCCGAGAACCTCGCAGAGCGATGGATTCTCTTCGAGGCCGGCGCGCTCTCCAAGATAGCCGATCGGGCCCGCATCTGTACGTACCTGTACGACCTGACCCCCACGCAACTCCTGTCCCCGCTGGCTGACTTCCAGGCGACAAAGGCGGTGAAGGAGGATACGTTCGAGATGCTGGCAAGTATCAATGAAGCACTGGGAGTGCAAAGACTCCCTCCGGAGAAGCTACAGAGGGCGTTTTCGAGGTGGTGGGAGGCGCTTGAGGAGCAACTGAAGGCGGTCCCCACGTCCACGGAGCCAGCCAAAACGCCGACGCAAGAGGAGATTCTGGGGGAAATCTATCGCTACATCCGCCGATCTGAGCCGCGTATCCAGGCAGAGCGTGACGCAGTTATTGAAAGTTTGAAACGGTGCCAGCAGGAATACGACATGGTCGCAGCGGACTTGGCAATGTGCGAGCGCGAACTGGACAAGCCGCGGGCAGACGCCGGCCGGGACGATCTGGAGGTGCATGAGGCTCGCAAGGCCGTGGCGCGCGCCGAGGTCGAAAGACTTCGCCAGCAGATGGCGGTGCTGCAGCATCGTTTGGCATCCATCTCCGGGTCCCTGCCGAGATTTGCGGTCTAGAAAGACGGTGCGTGCGGCTCAACCCAGCGCCGCCGGCCACGCACGGGCGTCCCTCATCCCCGGCCTTCGCCTCGAGGGAGCGCGGGTTCGTTTCCATATGCCTGGTAATACAGCAATCCCAACATGCTCTTGGCGTCGCGGATGCGGCCGTCGGCTACCATCGCCAACGCCTCGGGCCAGGTAGTCAACAACGGCCGAATGTCTTCGCCCGCGTCCAGGTCCATCGGCCCGGGCTCCAAGGCGGTCGCCACGTACAGCACCATGCGTTCGTCGAGAACGCCCGGCGACATGTAGAAGGTGGCCAGGTGCTCGATCCGCCCGGCACGGTAGCCGGTCTCTTCGGCCAACTCGCGGCGGGCCGCCACGGCCGGGTCCTCGCCCGGCTCCAACGTGCCGGCCGGCAGCTCGATGAGCGTTTGTCCTACGGAAACACGGTATTCCTGCACCAAACAGATCCGGCCGTCATCCAACAGCGGCAACAACGTCACCGCGCCCGGATGCTTCACCACCTCCTTGACGTGCTCCACGCCGTCGGGCGTGGTCTGAATCAGCCGTTCCACGCGGAAACGGCTCCCTTGAAAAAGCACGGTCGGTTCGGGCACGGCAATATCTCCTTGACAATTATTCGACTTCCATCAGCGACTCGACCTCGCCACCATCCTTGAAGCGGGCGACCAGAAACTCGGTGGAGAGGTTGTGCCCCAACACGGTGCGGTTGCCCGGCTTGGCCAAGGAACGATACACCAGCCATTGCTGCTTGCCGACGGCCACGCGATAACCGACGGCCACGTCGGCCGGCTGTGCGTGCATCGCGTCGCCGACGGTCAGTTGCCGCCAGGTCAGCCGCCGCGCGATCCGCCGCGGATCGAGATCGATCCAGAGCGGGGCGAACATGCGACATCCCCGGGCCGCTTGTTGAAGCGTCGGCGAAGCAATATGTGTCGCACTCGGCAAGGGGACAGTCCCAGTTTCTGCGTCTCCCGTGGAGACGACGGACAAAACTGGGGACAGTCCCCATTCCGACAGCGCCAAGGGCAAGACCATCGCCAACCGCTTTTTCCCGGCGAAGAGGTAACTTTCCTGGGTCTCCTTGGCACCGCGGACGCTGATGTCCTGACACCAGGGGAGTTGGCTGCGATAGTGCAACGCTACGGGCCGTTCGCCCAGGATGGCGTCGGCCAACATGAGGAAGCGGTCTTCCCGGGCCAACAGGATGTGACGTTGCATGCGCAGGCCGCCCGTCAGGTCGATCTCCAGTTCCAGGTAATCCACGTCGTTGTCGGAAACCCAGCAGACGGCTTCCCAGGAGGACGTGGGGGGGGCCGGCACGCCGTCGCACTCGACCTCCCATTGCCAGGGCCCCGAGCAGAGCAACTGCCGGCCGACACCCAGCTCGATGTGGACCGATTGGCCCGGATAAAGGACCGTCAGGCGATCGCTGTTCCGCAACCAACTCGAACGCAACACGCCGGTGGCGGCCCATTCCGAGTGCATCGCCGGAACAGGCAGCGAAAACTTCTTTCCCCGCTTGGTCGCCGGCCGGGCCGGTTTCTGCAGCAGCGCCAGTCGGGCGATCTTGCCGGTGTCTTCGTTGTCACAGAGCCGCAGTGCCACGGCAAACAGCGCGGCGTCGCTGCCGTGGGCTGGTCCATGGGAAAAAACATGCGTGCCGTCGTACCGCGTCAGTCGCAGCGCATTCCGCACCAGCCAACCATATTGCTTCTCGGCCGTTTTGGACCAGCAACCACCCTGAATCGATTCGCCCAACAGGCGGCAGCGCGTCCAGCAGGCCAGCAGCGGACGCAACAATTCCAGATGCCGGGCGTGGAGGAGCCCTTCGCCGTCGAGCAGATTGACCAGGCCGGCGGTGAGGGCCTGCCGAGCGGGCACGCGCAAATGGCGGCACAGGCGGACCTGGGGAAATTGGCAGCTCAGCACGAGTGCCAGTTCGCCGGCCAGCAATTGCCGCAGCAGGGGATCTTGATGCAGATTGATCGCCCGGGCGTCGCCGGCCACCAGGAGCAAGCGGTCCAGCAGCACGTCGCGCAGGCCTTGCGGAAGTGTCTCGTCGAGCCGCGGCAGCAGATGGGCCCAGGCCAGCGCTTCCAGGGCCTGGTCGGCGGTCTGGACGGGACCGGCCGAAGCACGCAACCACTGGTTGGCTGCTTTTTCCAGCGCCGCGACCGACTTGTGCGTGCCGGCCAGCTTTTGAGCCAGGCGGTCGGGGCCGTCGGGCAGGGATCCGTACTGTGCGATCAGACGTGTGCTATGACTCATGTTGCTATGCTGAGATGGTTACGTATCCGGCACGCTCCGCGTGCCGCTGGCCGGCGGCGCACGGAGTGTGCCGGATACTTCTTACGGAGTGGTTGGACAGAAGACCGCGAACTAGGTATGTTAACGGAGTGGAAGCCGGTTGTCTTCCCCCTGGATTCTCTTTCTCGGAACCAATGATGGAGGGATCAGCGGTCATGAAATCGTTCACATTGTTGAAGAACCTGGTTGCAGTCAGCGCCCTGGTGGCGGTCGCGGTGGTGTTGTGCGGATGTCCGACGGCCGAGCCGCCGAAGCCCGCGAAGAATCCTGCTCCCCAAGAAGATAGCACGAAAAAGGCGGAAAAACCCAAGACCGCCGCCGACGCGGTGCCGTCCGACGCGGCGCCGGTGGAAAAGCCGGCATCGCCCCAGGCCGACGCCAAGCCGATCCCGGGAGACAAATCGCTGGCCGGACAGAGTCTCGATGCTTGGGCCGCACGAAAAGGGGGAGTGAAAGAAGAGGTCCCGGGAAGCAAATCGCTCACCGATGTTGGCGAGGCGGCGAAACCGCAAGCGGCCGTGGAAGAGAAAAAGCCTGACAACGGGGCCGCCACGGAGGAGAAGCCGGCGAAAGCCCCTGACTTGGGCCCCCCGTTGGTGGATAACATAGCCGACCTGAAGAAGTTCGACAAGGACTCACCGGCCTGGATCGACATGGCGAATAAGCAAGTCGTCTTGGTGGGCGAGACCTGCAAGGCGGAATATGGGTTGGAGTTCTTCGCCACCCTGCCCGATCGCGGCTACGAGTCGGTGGTGGTCGTCACGACCAAGCCCCACATCGTCCATGCGGCGCTGGTGGCCTTGGGGGCCGAGGCCGGCCATCCAGCCCGTTTCGACGAGCAGAACAAATACATTCCCCCGGCGGGCACGGAAATCCTCATTGAGGTCCGCTGGAAGGACAAAGAGGGCAAAGTCCACAGTGCCCCGGCCCAGCAGTGGATTCGCAACCATCAGACCAAGAAGGCATTAGACGCGAACTGGGTCTTCGGCGGCAGCAGTTTCCGCAAAGACGACGCCGGCCAGGAACACTACCTGGCCGACAGCGGCGACTTCATCTCGGTCTTGACCCTGCCCACGGCGATGTTGGATCTGCCCATCCACGGCACGGGCGCGTTGGAGTCTCGAGTCTTCGAGGGCTTTGCCGAGCACATGCCGCCCGCCAAGACGCCGGTGACGATCCTGCTGAAGCCGGAGCTGGCGAAAAAAGTCGAGAAAAAGCCGGAAGCGAAGGCGGAAACGCCCGGCGACGCGGGGAAGTAGGAACGCTCAACTCAACAGCCGCTGCACGCTGTCCAACAAGCGATCCATGGCGAACGGCTTGCGAATGTAATCGTCCACGCCCAGCATCTCGGCATAGGCCTTATGCCGGCTGCCTTCGTTGGCGGTCACCATGATGATGCGCATCGGCACCGAGCGCGTGCGGCGGAGCTTTTCCAGCACCAGAAAACCGCTCCGTTTGGGCATCATCATGTCGAGAATCACGAGGTCGGGATCCGCGCGCTCGGCCATGGCCAGCCCTTGGTTGCCGTCGCGGGCGACGATCACTTCGTAGCCGTTGGCCTCGAGGGCAATTCGCATCGACTCGACGATTTCGCGGTCGTCATCCACCAGCAGAACACGCTTCCGGGCGGGGGCTTCATCGGTCGGGGGGGCAATCTCATCAACCATGGCGGGCCTACCTTCCTGGCGGGGATAACGGGGGGCTGGGTGCAGCAGTCGATAGCGGTCGCGCCGAGCCAGCTTCATTGACGAAACTCTAATATATCATTGGTATCGTAGCCGGCTGCGGTTTGCAAGAGGCCCTTGTGAGGCGGGAAAATTTCGGCGTTTGTTTTTTTGCCCCCCGCGTCCGTTGCGACATGGCGTCCGAGACTCAGCCGGACGGACAACGTAAAGCGTGCTGCACAAGCGAGTTGCGACTTTTCTTCAAATCCGCCAATATCTGGTCTTTACCGAATTGGCCCCAATGGGCAGAATACCGCCCTCCCTGGAGCCAGTTCTGATCCAAGGTAGCATCAAGTCGGTGCCACGCGTGCCGCAAGGGAGGGCCGTGGCGGTCAAGGAAGGCCGACTGTAACAGCAAGGAGTGCTGAACGTGAAGAAGTCCCGTCTGGTGGCCATTCTGGCCCTGTGTGTCGCGGTCTCGTTCTTATGGCAGGTGGCGGGCGGGCAGGCCCCGGCCCAGCAACCCGGTATGACGCCGCCCACGTCCACCGCTTTGATCGACATCAACTTCATCATGAAGCAACATGCGGGCTTCAAGGCCAACATGAACCAGATGAAGGCCGATGTCGATCGTGCCGAAGCCGATGTCAAGGCCGAGAGCGAGGCGATCAAGAAGATCGCCGAAGGCCTGCCCGAATTGAAGCCCGGCAGTCCCGACTACAAAGTGGCCGAGGAACGGCTCGTGCATCGCCAGTCCGATTTGGCCAGCCGCGTGCAACTGCAAAAGAGAGAATTCCTGCAGCGCGAGGCCCAGATCTACAGCATGGTCTACCAGGAAATTTCCCAGGAAGTCGCCGATTACTGCAAGCAATACAACATTACTCTGGTGCTGAAGTACAACGGCGATCCACTGGATCCCAATCAT
>CAYYBU010000007.1:0-15875 GCA_964469945.1 uncultured Planctomycetaceae bacterium | reverse complement strand
GCAGCGGCAACAATTTCAGCGGCTACTACAGCACCAACGGCACCACCTGGATCCAGGTGGGCTCGACGCAGTCGATCACCATGAACTACACGGCGCTGGCCGGTCTGGCCGTGACCGCCCATAACAATGGTTTGCTCAATACGACCACCTTCGGCAACGTCAGCGTCGTCCCGACCCTGCCCAGCGGCTGGAGTGACGCCGATATCGGCTCACCCGGCGTGACGGGAGCGGCGGCCTACGATGGCACGACCTGGATGGTAGCCGGCGGCGGTGCGGATATCTGGGGTACCGCCGACCAGTTCAATTTCGCCAGCGAGAGCTTTGCCGGCACCGGCATGATCGTCGCCGAGGTCGACTCGATCAACGGCACCGACCCCTGGGCGAGGTCGGGCGTGATGTTCCGCAACGACAGCACCGCCGGCTCGGCATTCGTTGACATGGAGGCCACGGTAGGCGAAGGCGTCAGTTTCGCATGGCGCAGTAGTGCCGGCGGCGGCTGCGTCCAGTCGCAAGTCAACGGAATCAGTGCCCCGGTGTGGGTGGAACTCGTTCGCAACGGCAACAATTTCAGCGGCTACTACAGCACCAACGGCACCACCTGGGCTCAGGTGGGCACGACGCAATCGATCACCCTGAACAACACGGCGCTCGCCGGTCTGGCCGTGACCGCTCATAATAACGCGTTGCTCAATACGGCCACGTTCACCAACGTCAATGTCACCTCCGCCCTAAACATTCCAACCGTGGTGACGCCCGCAGCAGCGACGCCCAGCCCGGTGACGGGCACCACCACGAACCTGTCGGTTCTGGGCGGCGATCAAGCCGGCCAAGCGAGTCTGACGTATACCTGGTCCACCACGGGCACGCCCCCCCGACCTGTCAGCTTCTCGGTGAACGGCACCAATGCGGCCCAGGACACCACGGCCACATTCAGCAGTGCCGGCACCTACACGTTCCAAGTCACGATCACCGATCCGAGTGGTTTCAATGCCACCAGCACTGTGAGCGTCATCGTGAACCAAACGCTGACGAGCATTGCGGTGAGTCCCGGGGTAATGACCGTCTACGCGACGGCGACACCGCAGTTCGCGGCCGTTGCCGACGACCAGTTCGGCAATGCCATGACGATCCAACCTACGTTCACCTGGTCGTCGACGGTGGGTACGATCGGCACCGGCGGGCTGTTGACGGCCTCCAGTAGTTCGGTTGTGGGCACGGTGACGGCGACCGCCGGCACGATCGGCGGCAGTAGCAATGTCACCGTCGACAGCTCGGTCAACCGTACTGCCATGATCGCGATTCTTCAGTCCGCGGAGGCACTCAACGGCGGCGTGCTCAACCAGGCGACAATGACCTATTTGCAGACGCTGTTGACCGATGCTTCTGCGTTGAGCATGCCCGGCTACGTGCAGACGTTGGCCAGCTATATCATCGACGGCAGTACGGCCAATGCCCATTATCAAGGCCAGACTCTGGGCGATCTCGCCGTGGGCAGTTCCGCCGTGCAACTCGACGACTTGATCGACAAGTGGTTCCTGGGAACGGATTTTCCGGTCACGGCAGGCTACGCCTATAGTCCCGTGACCGGTCCGCTCTACGGCAGTTCGGGGCCGTCGGTCTACGACACGCACCAGGGCTATCTGGGCGACTGCTATTTGATCGCGTCACTGGGCGCCCTGGCCGATTCCTCGCAGTCGTCTATCGAGAACATGATTCTCGCCAACGGCGACGGCACTTGGACCGTCCGCTTCTACGAGGACAGCGGCGTTGCCGACTATGTGACGGTCAACAACGAGTTGCCGGCCAGCAACGGCGTGCTCGTCTACGACGGCCTCGGCGAAAGCACGACCAATCCGCCCGGCGGCCTGTGGATTCCCTTGATCGAAAAGGCCTACGCCGAGTGGAGCGAGACGGGCAACGAGGACTACAACGGCAACAGCAACGTTTATGCGGACATCGGTAACGGTGGCTATAATTTCTGCGTTTACGGCCAGGTGCTCGGCAATCTGTCGCAGGGCTTCACGGAGGGCCCTGGCTGGTACAGTCAGCAGATATCCAACGCCGTGCTGGCCAACGAGGCGGTGACGGTCTGCACTGGCGGTGGCGGCGATGGTCTTGTCAATAGCCACGTCTACGCCGTGATCGGCTACAACGCGACAAACCAAACGTTTACGTTGTACAATCCCTGGGGCTCGGACCAGCCGGGACCGCTCACCTGGGCCCAGCTTGAGGCCACTTGCGATTACTTCTGTTATCAAGACGCCTCGGGTACGCAGCCCCTAGCCTCGACGCCACCGGGCTCATCGTTGCCACCGGGCTCATCGTTGCCACCGGGCTCATCGTTGCCGGGCTTGGCGGGAGCCAACCGAGTGGCGGCGGCCTTCCGCATCGCGCCCCATGTGGGCGTGCAACCTTTCGCCATGCCTCCGGGGAGTGCATTATTGCTGGCCGGCGTGGAAACCAGCGGCACGGCAACGGCGTTGAGCACCGCGACCAATGACTCCACGGCCGGCGGTTCGCCCGCCGTCGATAACGTGCTGGCCGGGCCGGTGGCAAATTCCTTGGGTGGCAGCGGTTCTGCGGGCGATTCTCACCTGCCCGTCAACCAGGCTTCGGTGAACGACGGCATCGATTCGGCCTTAAGGGCGTTCGACGAGATACCGTTGGCCGTCAGCGACGCAATCGCTGCCCGCAGTGGTGAGATGTCGGCGCCCCTGTACGCCGCAGCCGTTGATCGCGTCTTCGCGGCAACCGCAAGCGTCAAGGAATCGTAATCGTTCACGGGGCGGGCGGGGACTGGTCCATTTTTCGGCTATTCGGCTTGATTTACGGGAAGGACGTTGTCCGAAAACATGGACCTGTCCCCTTCTTCCCTCAACCTGGGTGGCGTGTTATTTGATCGTTGACTTGAAGCGATATTGACCGGCGCCGACGTCGAAGACGGTGGCGGCGGCGTCCATGCGGAGGAATTTTACCCCTTCTGCCTGCCCCGCCGGCTTACCGCTCTCTGTCACTACGGTGCCAGCCTTGGCCGGGACATGAACCGTGGCCATCGTATTGGCGGGAATGGTGACGTCGAACATCAGCGTCTCACCCTCCCGCTGCCAACGACTGACGATGCGCCCGTAGAGCGAATCGTAGCGAGCGTGGACCCACTTCAGGTCGCCGACGGCCGCAGGTTTGATGACGATGTGCTTGAAGCCTACCGCGGTCGGATCGCACTGGATTCCGGCCAGATCGTGGTAGAACCACTGCGTGCAGGCGCCGAGGTTCGCGTGGTTGAAGGAATTCATCGGGTCGGGGTGAAATCCTCTTTCGGTCTTGCTGTCCCAGCGTTCCCACATGGAGGTGGCGCCTTGTTCCAGAAAATAACCCCATCCGGGAAAGGTCTTTTGCGCCAGCAATCGGCAAGCAACGTCGGGCCGTCCGCCTTTGCTCAGGGCCGGCAGCAGCAGGTGCGTGGTCACCATGCCGGTGGAAAGATGGTCGCCCTTCGCCTCGATCGCGGCGACCAGGCAGCCGGCGGCCCGCGGAATTTGTTCGGCGTCGAGCAAGTCGAAACCGAGCGCCAGGGCGTAGCCACCTTGCGAGTTGCTGCCGATCGTGCCGTCGGCGTGCAAAAATTTCTTCTGGAAGCCTTTGCGAATGTTTTGCAGCAACTGCCGGTTGGCGGCGGCCTCCTCGCGTTTGCCGAGCGCCTGCGCCAATTCGACCATGGCCGCGGTACAACGGGCGAATTGTGCGGTTGAGATCAGGCTCTTCGGGGTTGAGGAGTCCAATGCCAGCCAGTCCCCGTAGCCCTCGTCAGGGCCGACATAATCGTGACAGCGGGTCCGGTAAAATTCCAGATGTCCGGCCAACTGGTCGTAATAGCGCCCGGCGAGCCGCGTGTCGCCATAGGTGCGGAACATCATCCAGGGGATCAGCACGCTGCTGTCGGCCCAGGCGGGCGACCAGGGAAAGCCATGCACGTCGGGCGAAATTTGCGAAAAGCCGCCGTCGGCTTTCTTGGCGTCCATGATGTCGGCAACCCATTTCGTCAGCAGGGTACTGGCGTCGAACTCATACAGCGCGCTGGGAGCGACTTCATGATAATCCATCCACCCCATGCGTTCATCCCGTTGGGGACAGTCCGTGGGAAGGTCGAAGAGGTTCGAGCGGAGCGTCCACCGCATGTTGGATGCCAAGCGGTTGATGATGCCGCTGGAGCATTTGAAAGAACCGACCGGCGGAAGGTCCGAGCCGACGACGATGCCGGTGAGCGTTTCCGACGTTGCCTTGGAGGGCAATCCCTCCACCTCGACATATTGAAATCCGTGATACGTAAAACGCGGCTCCCAAATTTCTTCGCCGCCACCTTTGCAGTAGTAGGTGTCGGTCGCACGGGCTGAGCGAAGGTTGGTGCGATAAACGGCGCCATCGGGTTGCAACATTTCACCGAAACGCATCACGATCTTCGTGCCTGCCGGAGCGATCACGCGGAGCCGGACCCAGCCGGCGAAGTTCTGCCCCAGATCGAAGACCGACAGGCCGGCCCGCGGCTCGGTGATCTTGACCACCTTGAGTTCACCCGTCGCTCGCACTGGCGCGCCGGGAGCGGCTTGCACGACGGGAACCAGTTCGGCCCCGGTTTCGACGCGATGCCAGGCGGAGTCGTTATAGCCGGCTTGATCCCATCCGGGAATCTCCCGCCGTGCATCGTAGGTTTCACCATCGTAGTGGTCCGTTTGAAGAATAGGCCCCGTGCCTGCTTTCCAACTTGCGTCGCTGGCGATCACCCCGGTCGAGCCATCTGCGTAACGGAGTTGGAGTTGCGCCAGGAGCCGGGTTTTCCGGCCGTAGATGTTCTGTCCGATAATGCTCAGGTTGCCGCGGAACCAGCCATCCCCGAGAATGGCTCCCAGCGCGTTGCTGCCGATGTGAAGGTCGTGGCTGACATCATAACAGCGGTAGTAAACGCGCTTGTGGTAATCCGTCCAACCGGGAACAAAAAAGTCGCTGCCCACTTTCCGGCCGTTAAGGCGGGGTTCCACTTCTCCCAGCGCGCTCACGTAGAGGCAGGCCCACACGGGCTGGCGAGTCAGAGTGAAGTCTTTGCGAAGATAGGTGGCCGGCCAATAGGTTTTTCCACCGCTCTGGGCGGGCGGTGCCTGATCGTATCCGATCCACTTTGCCTGCCAGTCCTCCGGCTTCAACAAGCCCATGCTCCACAATGCTGGCTGGCTCCAGGGGGACGGCTGGCCATCTCGATCCCAGACCCGCACCTTCCAGTAACAAGCGGTGTGCGATGCCAGCGGCTTGCCGGCGTATTCCACCTGGTTCTGCCGGTCCGAAGCGACCTTTGCGCTGTCCCAGAGGTCACCCTGCTGCCTGGCCAACAGTTCTGGTGTCGAGGCCACCAACACCTGGTAGCCGGTCTGCACGTCACCGCGTCGGTCGGACTCGACGATCCAACTCAGCCGCGGGGAAGGGGAATCGATACCCAGCGGGTTCGCTCGGTACTCGGCTCGCAACAGCTTGACTTCCGCTGCCTCCAAGACGACGCCCCCACAAAGCATGCTAAAAACCGACGCCATCGCCATTTGTCTGATCATGTTGTTACTCTTGCGCGACATTTTTTATGCAAACTCGGCTCGGAACGGTTCCGATCACCAATACTCCCCCCATATTACCAAAGTGGCCAGCAACCTTCCAGGTAGCCCAGGAGAACTGCAAAGTCGGGGTCCGGTCCATTTTTCGGCTCAAACGCTTCGTTTTTCGAGGAAAGCCCTGTCCGAAAACATGGACCTGACCCCTTTGCGTTGGACTTTGCAGTTCTCCCGCCAGTTGGCACGCTCGTTCTCACTCCCAGCGTCCAAAACCGCTCTTGGCCCCGAAAGCCGTTCGTGCGAAAATGACCTTTATCCTATGGAGGGGAGCGAAGGTATGTGGTGGAAGCGTTTGCTGGATTACCTCGTCTACGTGATCGTGCGGATTTTCATCTGCGTCGTGCAGGGGATGCGGCTGGAGACCGGCCAATGGTTGGCCGGGGGATTGGCTTGGCTGTTTCACGACGCCATTGGCCTTCGTGGCCACGTGATCGATGAAAACCTGGCCCATGCTTTTCCCGACCTCTCCGCGGAAGAGCGGAAGCAACTCGCCCGGCACATGTGGGAACACCTGTTCCTGCTGGTGGTGGAGGTCGCCCATACGCCGCGGAAGGTCCATGAAACCAATTGGCGGAAATACCTGCACTTGCAGAACGTGGCCCCCATGGTCCGGGCGTTGATCGGCCACCGTCCGTTGATCGTGGTGACGGCCCATTTCGGTAACTTCGAGTTGGGCGGCTACGGGTTGGGCGTGCTCGGCTTCCCCACGTATTCGGTGGCGCGGCCGCTGGATAATCGCTACCTGGATCGCTTCCTCGCCCGATTTCGCGGCGCTACGGGGCAGCACTTGATTCCCAAAACGGGTGGCTACGACCAGATCGAGCAAGTGCTGTCGCAGGGCGGCACCATGGCGTTCTTGGCCGATCAATACGCCGGCGAGAAGGGTTGTTGGGTGGATTTTTTCAGCCGGCCCGCCTCAGCCCATAAGGCCATCGCACTGCTGGCGATGGAGCACGACGCCCCGGTGGTCGTCTGTGCCGCGCCGCGCCGGGGCCAGCCCATGCAGTTCGAGATGATCCTGCAGGGCATGGCCGATCCGCGCGACGCCGGCGACGAGGTGAGCACGGTCCGACAGCTTACGCAGTGGTACACCAGCCAGTTGGAAGCGGCCATTCGCCGTCATCCGGATCAATACTGGTGGCTGCACCGGCGCTGGAAAGACCCGCGAAAGAAAGGTAGCGAGCGAAGAAAGGCCGCGTAATCGCCGAGGGCCGTAACAAGGCCAAACCGCCCTCACCCCCGGCCTCCTCTCCCGCACGGCGGGCGAGGGGAGCTTGTTTTGGCCCTATCCTTTGGTCAGGCACGCCGCGATTTGGCGGACCGCCTGGCGAAGGCGATTCTCGTTCTCGACCAGCGCCATGCGCAAATAGCCTTCGCCGGCGGGACCGAATCCGGCCCCCGGACTGACGACCACGTCGCCCTCCTTGAGTAGCTTCATGGCAAAGTCGAACGAGGTCATCTGGCTGGCCCAGGGCTCGGGGATCTTCTGCCAGACGAACATCGTGGCCTTGGGCCGCGTGATGGGCCAACCGAGCCGCTCCAGGCCGTCGCACAACACGTCACGACGCCCTTGATAGACGGCCGCCTGGGCTTCCACGGCCGCATCGGTATGACGCAGGGCCATGATGGCGGCAATCTGGATGGGCCGAAACATGCCGTAGTCGTAGTAACCCTTGATCGTGGACAACGCGCGGATGATTTCCGCGTTGCCGGCACAAAAGCCGATCCGCCAGCCGGCCATGTTATAGCCCTTACTCATGGTGGTCAATTCCACGCCCACCGACAGGGCCCCCGGCGCGGCCAGGAAACTGGGCGTCTTGTAACCGTCAAACGTGACATCCGCATAGGCCAGATCGCTGATGACCATGAAGCCGTAACGCTTCGCCAACTTGACTACTTCCACATAAAATTCCGGTTCGACCACGGCCGTGGAGGGATTGTGCGGGAAATTCAGCACCCAGACCTTCGGCCGGGGCACCATGTGGCGGCAGGTGTAATCGACATTGGCCAGCAGTTTCTCGCTGTCGGTCACTTCCAACAGGATGGCATTGGCCGCTGCCAGCGCGACCGCGTAGAGATGGGCCGGATAATAGGGGGCCGGCACGACGGCCGTGTCGCCGGGCCCCAACAGGGCCAGGCAAAGATGGCTGAAGCCTTCCTTGGAACCCAGACAGACGACGACTTCCCGTTGCGGATCGAGGTGGACGCCGTAGCTTTTGAAGTATTTGGCAGCCACTTCCCGCCGCAGGCTCAAAATGCCCATGGCCTCGCTGTAGCCGTGATTCTTGGGATCGCGGGCGGTTTCGGCCAGCTTGTCGATCACCAGGTCTTGCGGCGGGTCGGAGGGATTGCCCATGCCAAGGTCGATGACATCGTTGCCCGCGCGACGCTTCTCATGCATGAGGCGATTGATCTGGGCGAACAGATACGGGGGCAATCGCCGCACGCGTTCGGACACTTCGATCGTAAAAGGGCGATTTTGTGGGATCGGCTCGCCCGTCGGTTGTACGTCACTCATCGGAGGGGACAGCCCGTTGAGGTTGCGAATCTGGTAACAAAGTAGGTCAGACGCCCCGTGCCTGACAATTGGGCCGTCGAGCACGGGGCGTCTGACCTACGACAACGACTTTCAACATACCGCGATTGGTTCGCCCCGCAAAGGGGTCTCTTGCTGCCTGAGAAGAATCCGGGGTAGAATTGAATCTCTGGCATTTGTTGCCGTCGGCATGTTTTTGCACGCAGCGCGTGTGGACTACTTCGGAGTATCAAGGGGACCAGCTTTGACAGGTATCGATCCGCGTGATCCGTCCAGTGTCGAACCATCGCAAGAACCGACAGCCCGCCCCATGAGTGCGGCGGAAATGGAAGAAGCCAACGAGGCAGCCCGGCGGCGCATCAAAATCGGTTCGCAGCGCGATCCGGCCGCGTATCGTCGCAAGCGCGATTGGACGCCGCTGGTCGAGCCCGAAGCGGCTCGCGAGGCTCCGCCGCCGACGGCAGCCAAACCCTCCGCGCCGCCGCCGCCACCCGTGGTGAAGGCCGTAGCCCCGCCGGTAGCCGAGGTTGTCCACGTGCCGCCGCCAGTGTTAAGGGCCGCGGCCCCGGCGGCGGCCGAGCCTATGGACATGTCGTTGCCCCGCGCGGGCGAGCCGTTCGGTCGGGACGTCGATGCCGACTTGAACATGGCGCTAAGCGACACGGCCTTCGACGCCCTGATGTCGGGCAGCGAGTCGATGAGCAGCCAGGAGGCGTTGGAGCCGGAATCGCGGCAGAAGGGGCGCGTCGTGGCCGTGCGCCGCGAAGAGGTGTTCGTCGAGTTGGGCGGCCGCGAGCAGGGCTGCGTGCCCGTGCGGCAATTCGAGCTGCCGCCCAAGCCTGGCGACGTGATCGACGTCATCGTGCAGCGACTCAACGCCGACGACGGCCTGTACGATCTGCGGCTCCCCACGGCCAGTGCCGAAGTGGCCGACTGGGGCGACTTGAACCAAGGCATGATGGTGCAGGCGCAAATCACCGGCCACAACACGGGTGGGCTGGAATGCGAGGTCAATCACATCCGTGGTTTCATCCCCGTCAGCCAGATCGCTCTGTACCGCACCGAGGACATGTCACAGTTCGTCGGCCAGCAAATGGACTGCCTGATCACCGAGGCCAATCCCATGCGGCGGAACCTCGTGCTCAGCCGCCGCGCCGTGCTGGAGCGCGAACAGGAAGAAGCCCGGGAGAAACTGCTCGCCTCGATCGAGCCGGGACAGGTCTACGAGGGGGTGGTGCGGAAACTGATGGATTTCGGCGCCTTCGTCGATCTGGGCAGCGGCGTGGACGGCCTGGTCCACGTTAGCCAGTTGGCCTGGAGCCGCGTCAATCATCCCCGCGAAGTGCTCCAGGAGGGGCAACACATCCAGGTGCGGATCGAGAAAGTCGATCGCGAGAGCGGCCGGATCGGCCTCTCCTATCGCGAGTTGCTGGAAAACCCCTGGACGGGCGCGGCCGGCAAATATCCGCCCCACAGCGTCGTCCCGGGCAAAGTGACCAAGCTCATGGAATTCGGCGCGTTTGTCGAGTTGGAGCCGGGCGTGGAGGGACTGATCCACATCTCCGAGCTATCGCCGAAGCGCGTGTGGCGGGCCAGCGACGTCGTCCACGAGGGCAACCAGGTCGAGGTCATGGTGCTGTCCGTCGATACCCAGGCCCAGCGGATCAGCCTGTCGCTGAAGGCGTTGGCGAAGCCGGAACCAACCAAGACCGAGAAGGAAGCGGCCGAAGCCGAGGCAGCCGTGCCCGCGCCCTCGAAACAGAAAGTGCGCCACGAGCCGCTGCAAGGCGGTCTGGGCAAGGCCTCCGGCGGCGAGCAATTCGGCTTGAATTGGTAAATTTGTAGGGTGTGGGCGAAGCGAAGTCCCACCATGCGTCACGAAGCGGCCACCCTCCGCGTGAGCCCGCGAACAGTATATTTCCGAAGATGACGAGGAATCAGCGATGCGTTTGCGTACGGTGACCGGTGCCGTGGTGGTTTTGGCCGCGACGCTCGGTGCCATGCCCACTACGGCCCGCGGCCAGGCGAAACTGGAAACGATCAGCCCGCAGGATCCGCGGCGGACCCCCGTGGTCGAGGTCTTCCACCGTTGGAAGCAATCGGTCGTCTATCTGACCGGGCCGATCGCCGGCAACCAAGGACCGGCAATCGAGGAATTCTTCAAGGTCCCTTCCAATCGCGAGAGGATCAGCATCGGCAGCGGCTTCGTAGTCCATGAGAGCGGCTACATCGTCACCAACGCCCATGCCGTGGAACGCGTGATCACCCATCACGCCACGTTGATCGACGGCCGCACCTATCCGGCCGAATTGATCGGCCTGGCGCGGGAGTACGACCTGGCGCTGCTGAAAGTGGAAGCCGGTCGGCCGCTGCAGCCCGTACAATTGGGCAAGAGCAACGATTTCATTCTCGGCGAGACGATCATCGTCATCAGCAATCCGGGCGGCCTGATGCATACATGCACCACGGGGATCATCAGCGCCTCGGACCGCGAAACGCAGCCCGGCGGCCTGCCCGGCATCACCTTGCGCGGGCTGATCCAGACCGATGCCAGCATCAACCCGGGCAGTTCGGGCGGTCCCTGGTTCAATGTCCTTGGCGAGGTCATCGGCGTGACCACGGCCATGAAGCCCGGCTCGCAGAACATCGGCTTCGGCATCCCCGTATCGGCCGTCCGCCACACCTTGCCGGAGATGCTCGATGTGGAGCGGCAATACAGCATCTATTGCGGCCTGAAGATGCAAGAGCAGCCCCAGGAGCCGTGCGCCGTAGCCATCGTGGCGCCGGACTCGCCGGCCTCGGTGGCGGGCATCCACAACGGCGACATCGTCAAACGCGTCAACGGCCGCACCATCATCGGCCGCTGCGAATTCGTGCTCGCGCTGGTGGGCCACAAAGCGGGCGACGTCCTGCAACTGGATCTGCTCCGCGACGATCGCCCCCTCGCGGTTTCGCTCACGCTCATGGGCCGGACCAAACCCGACGGGGCCCTTATCTTGCGGCAGCGTTACGGCCTGACGGCCGTCCCGCTGAACGCCGCCAAGGTGTTCGAGACTTCCTTACGGGTCAATCGCGGCGTGATCATCACGGGCGTGATTTCCGGTCCGCCGTACAACAAGCTGCAAAACCCGCCCATGCCGGGCGACGTGCTGGCGCGGATCAACAACATTCGTCCCCGCGACCTCGACCACGTCGGCATGCTCTTGGACCGCGTGAAGCCGGGCGAAGCGGTGCATTTCGTGCTGCTGCGGATGAAGGACAACGTAGCCACCCGCGTCGATATGACGCTGACGCTGGCGCGGTAACGCAAAGTATCCGGCACACTCCGTGTGCCGTTGGCGGCGGCACACGGAGTGTGCCGGATACGGCGGCTACCGCTGGCTTCGTCAGTGCTTTCGCGGAATTCCTGAGGACGCGGCTCCTTCCGGCGGGCTAGAACGCGATCGAACGTCAACCTGCCCACGGCACTGGCATAGCCGGTGGCACACGCTGACGCTGGTGCGGTAAGGCACTTCTTTGCCGAATGTGGCGCGGATACGCCTTCCACCGCCCGTGCCGCCGCGCGAACGCATGCTTCACTTCCAGGACCGGGACGCCCGAAATACAGGAAGTGAAACGTCTGCTGGCGATGATGATCGTGTTGTGCGCGACGTCCTCCGCGCAGGGCTGGCCGTCGTTGGGCGCGCCGCAGCCCGCGCAGACGGCACATCCGGCCGTAGTCCGCGTCACGGCCATCGAACGCAACGGCGCCTCGCTGGGCTCGGGCGTGCTGGTGGCGGTCGATGCGACGCACGGCCTGGTCATCACCAATTGGCACGTCGTGCGCGACGCCACCGGCCCGGTGCTGGTGAGCTTTCCCGGCGGCTTCGGCTCCGGCGCCTTGGTGCTGAAGACCGACCATACTTGGGACCTGGCCGCACTGGCCATCGCGCGGCCGCCCGTCGAGCCGGTGATGATTTCCACCGCGCCGGCACGGCCCGGCGAGGTGCTCACGATTGCCGGCTACGGCAGCGACTCGTATCGCGCCGTCTCGGGACACTGCACGGAGTATCTTTCCCCGGGGGGAAACAATCCCAATGAGATCGTCGAGGTCGACATTGCCGCCCGGCATGGCGACAGTGGCGGCCCGATCTTCAACGCGCGGGGTGAATTGGCGGGCGTGTTGTTCGGCTCCAACGACAGCCTGTTTTTGGGGCAGTATACCATGGGCAGTTATTGCGGCCGGGTGCGGCTGTTCCTGGCGTCGGTCAACGGCGATTTTCGGCGGCTTCCCAGCAATGCGGCGCAGTTGGCCCAGCAACGGACGCCGACCCTGGAGCCCGCGCCGCCGGCGGCGATCGTGGCCCAGGCTTCACCCCCGCCTAGCTATGATACCGCGATGCCACCTCCGCTGCCGATGTATCGCCAGACGCAGCCCCCGCCGGCGACTGCCAACGGAAGCATGGCTGCCGGCATGACTGACCGAGTTTCTCCGCAGATCGCCGTCAGTACCGCGGGACAGGTTTCCCAGCCATCGGAATCGGGGGGTGTGGGTATGCCGGCGCGCTATATTGGGCAGGCCAACACGGCCGCGGCGCCCAGCCGGGCCGAGCAAATCAAGACGATTCTGGCGGTCATCGGCGTGTTTGCGCTAATGTTCCACGCCATCCGCTTGGTGGGGGCGGCCACGCAATAGGTGAAGTTGCGAGGTTCCAGGACGAATTTTCTTCAGTAGGGAACGCCCTGCGTGGCGTTCCGTGCCTGGCCGACCAAAGGAAACGCCATGGACTGCGTTCCCTACAGCCGGTTTTTCCGCCAGCTAGATGTACCCCCTTGCCCGGCGGATGAGCGGGGGGTATCATAACGGTTTTGCCATTTTCCGGAGCTTGCCATGCGTCATGTGCTGTCGGCCCTCGTGCAAAACGTGCCCGGCGTGCTTTCGCACATTTCGGGGATGTTGGCCTCGCGGGGTTACAACATCGACAGCCTCGCCGTGGGGGAGACCGAAGACCCCCAACTGTCGAGGATGACCTTCGTGGTCGTCGGCGACGATCATGTGTTGGAGCAAGTCCGCAAACAGTTGGAGAAGATCGTTACCGTGGTCCGCGTCGACAATATCAGCTCCCAGGAGCATGTGGAGCGCGATCTGATGCTGATCAAAGTATCCGCCCCGGCGGGCCGCCGCACCGAGATTTCGCAACTGACCGATATTTTTCGCGGCCGCATCGTCGATGTGGCTCCCGAGATGGTAATCATCGAGATTTCCGGCCAAGAGGGCAAGATCGAGGCCTTCATCGAGATGATGCGGCCGTTCGGCATCGTCGAGTTGGCCCGTACCGGGCGCATTGCCATGGTGCGCGGCAAGGAGAACGGCAATGGAGACGTGTTGGAGGAAGGATGAGATTTGAAATCTGAAATGTCAGACCCGAAATCTCGAATTCGAGATCGGATAGCGAAGAATTGTAAACGTCCTCTTGGGGACGATGGGGACCGACCAGAAGCATTCCACTTACCACCTATTACCACATATCATATTGGAGCAAACAGCGATCATGCCTGCCAAGGTTTACTACGACAAAGATGCCGATCTGGCCCTGCTGAAGAACAAGACGATTGCCATCTTGGGTTACGGTTCTCAAGGGCACGCCCACGCACAGAACCTTCGCGACAGCGGTTGCAAGGTGATCGTGGCGGAACTGCCCGGAACGGCCAACTACGATCTGGCCGTGAAAGACGGTTTTCAACCGATCTCGACGCCGGAAGCGGCCAAGGCGGCCGATATTCTCACCATTCTGGCCCCCGATGAACTGCAGGCCGAGATCTTCCGCACCGAGATTCGCGAGCATCTTCAACCGGGCAACGTGTTGGTCTGCTCGCACGGCTTCAATGTCCACTTCGGCCAGTTCGAGGTGCCCAAGGGCGTGTCCACCGTGTTGGTCGCCCCCAAAGGACCAGGCCATTTGGTCCGCGCCGAGTTCGTCCGCGGCGCCGGCGTCCCGTGCCTGATCGCCCTGGGAGAAGGGGCCGGCAAAGAGGCCTTCGCCCTGGGGTTGGCCTATGCCAAGGGCATCGGCGGCACCCGGGCGGGCGTCATTGAAACCACCTTTGCCGAAGAAACCGAGACCGATCTGTTCGGCGAGCAGGTCGTCCTCTGCGGCGGCGTCAGTGCGCTGGTCAAGGCAGGTTTCGAGACGCTCGTCGAGGCCGGCTATCAGCCCGAAATGGCCTATTTCGAATGCGTCCACGAGCTGAAGCTGATCGTCGACCTGATCTACCAGGGCGGCTTGAACTACATGCGCTATAGCATTTCCAACACGGCCGAATACGGCGACTACACCCGTGGGCCGCGGATCATCACCCCTGAGACCAAGAAGGAAATGAAGCGCATCCTGACCGAGATTCAGGACGGCCACTTCGCCCGCGAGTGGATCTTGGAGAACAAGGCCAATGCCCCGTCGTTTAAGGCGATTCGCCGTCGCGAACGGAATCACCTGGTCGAGCAGGTCGGCCGCGGCTTGCGCCGGCTGATGTCCTGGATTAACGCCAAAGAGGTGTGAGGCGGGAGGAGGACGCGGCTAGGGTCAAGGATGACCTCAACAGGCCAGACTGCCCTCTGCCGCGAGCGGGCGAGCAGAGTTATACACCCCAACGGGTTATTGGCTTGCCTTTGGCGGGCATGTTGACAAAATTGTTAAGAGAAGGCGTTGCGACCGCGCGATAGACAGGTCTCTTTGTCGAGGCAGTCTCAATGTGTCCCTCGTCCGCCGTCGTCCCCGATGCGGGACGGTTGTTATTTGACGAATTGACGCTCGGTGACCGGGTGGAGATCGATCATCAGGTCACGGTGGGTCTCCGTACGTGGACGACCAAGACTGTGGGAACGGTCGTGCGAACGGAGCGACGGCGCCACGGACTGCACTTTCAGCGAAATTTCGACGACAAAGTCTTCAGCGACACCATTCTGCTGCGGCTCCCCGATGGCGAATTGACCACGGTCGCGCTCGACGAATTCACCACCTTGCGCCGGGCGTGACCACCTTGGGCGTGTTAAACTTGCAGCGAACCACGGTACTCATGCACCCCCCAGCAGTCTCGGCCTTGTTTCAGACCCACCCCCGCAGCTTTCAGAAGAACCGCTACGTATATCCCGTGCTCAGTCGCCGGGCCGGCGGCCTCTCGCTGGGCGTGAACCTCAATATCGACAAGATCTGCAACTTCCATTGCGTCTACTGCCAGGTCGGCCACGCCGAGCCGGGCGTGAAGGAATTCGTCGATCTCCCACGGCTACGCGACGAGTTGGACCAGATGATCGAGTTGATCACTTCCGGGCGGATCTACGAGGGGACGCAGTTTCGCCACACGCCCGCGGAGTTTCGCCGGCTGAATGACATTGCGCTGAGCGGCGACGGCGAGCCCACCACGTACACGAATTTCGGCGACGTGGTGAAGGTCTGCGCCGAGGTCCGTCGCGGTCATGGCCTCGACCAACTCAAGTTGGTGCTGATCACCAATGCCAGCATGTTGCATCGCGAGGCGGTGGGGGAGGCCCTGCGGGTGTTGGACGCCAACAACGGCGAGATTTGGGCCAAGCTGGACGCCGGCACGGAAGCTTACTACCGGCAAGTGGCCCGCTCGGCGGTGAAGTTCTCGCACATCCTCGACAATCTGTTGCTGGCGGCCCAGGCGCGGCCGATCGTGATTCAATCACTTTT
>CAYYBU010000006.1:10975-16877 GCA_964469945.1 uncultured Planctomycetaceae bacterium | reverse complement strand
GCCAATCATCCGGAAATCTTCATCTACGCCCATCAGTTCCTCGACAAGACGTTGGGCGCCATCAATACGGGCGTGCTGATCTTCAGCAGTCTGACGATGGCCTGGGGCGTCCGCTGCGCACAGCTCAACCAGCGCCGCGGACTTATCGTTTGCCTGCTGTTGACGCTCGTGTGCGCCGCCGGCTTCCTCAGCATCAAGTACGTGGAGTATCGGCACAAATGGCAGGAAGGGCTATTGTGGGCCAGCCGGTACGATCCCCACGCGCCGCCGTCCGGCAGTAGCGAAGGGGACAGTCCCAGTTTCGGCGTCTCCTCCAGAGACGACGGACGAAACTTGGGACAGTCTCCCAAGGCGGAGGCGAAGCCGGTGGGCGCGACCGCCGAGGGATACCCCATCGTGCCCCGGCACGTCGGCCTGTTCTTTAGCATTTACTTTCTCTTGACGGGCCTGCACGGCATCCACGTGCTGGCCGGCATGGCCGCCATCACCTGGATTCTGCGGCGGGCCGTGCGCGGCGACTTCAACCGCCAATACTTCGGCCCGGTGGATTATGTCGGGCTCTATTGGCACCTGGTCGATATGGTGTGGATTTACTTGTTCCCGCTGCTGTACTTGATTCATTAGACTGGTTGTAGGGAACGCCCTCCGTGGCGTTCCGGGCGTTACCGGTAAAACGGAACGCCACGGAGGGCGTTCCCTACACATTGAGAAAAGATGGTGGGCCTGCGCTGCGCTGGTCCCACCCTACAAGGGAGTGCATCGTGTCCTATAGCGCAAATGCCGACCCCACGCCCGCCGCGGGTGGCCACGAAGAGATCGCCCACGTGGTGTCGCGGCCGATCCTGCTGGCGGTTTTCGCCGTCTTGTTGACTTTGACGGTTGTAACGGTGGCGGCCACCTGGATCGACCTGGGCGGCTGGAACTTGTGGATCGCCATGGGCATCGCCACCGTGAAGGCCGCGCTGGTGGCGCTGTATTTCATGCATCTCCGCTACGACAATCCTTTTTACGCTTTGATCTTCGTCACCGCGCTGACGTTCCTGGCCGTCTTTCTTTCCCTGACGCTGCTCGACACGCTGCAATACGCGCCGAACATCGACAACTGGCATTAGTCCTCACAGCCGGCACATTCTACGGGATCCTTGCCACGCGACCTGCCCGCCGTAACGGCAATTACGGCGGTAGCGGTGGTATCGTTTGCTTGCGACCGCTTTCGGGCCGCATATGCCTGTTAACGGGCTTCTAACTTAATTCGGGCTTTCGCGCGTCCCGACACTTAATCGTGGGATGCCTGCGGCAACGGTTGCGACGGACATGCCCGGAATGCACGCGATGTGGATGAATCGGATTGTTTTCCTATTTACGGGGGGGGAACCCAATGCACGGATGTATTCATGGACGGCTGGCTCGGATGCTGGCCCTGATGGCGATCGGAGGCGCAGCGACAGTCGCCAGCGCCCAACAGTACGAGCAGGCGCCGCCGCTGCCTGTTCCCTATGCGGCCGCCGGCGGGCAGTACGTTCCGCCCCAGGCGCAGCCCTTCACACCCAACATGGTGCCCAGCGCCAATGCGGGCCCGCAGACCAACGACGATATCCGCGCCCGCCTCGAGCAACAAGATATGCAGATTCGCGCCATGCAGGCGCAGTTGTCGGGCATGCAGCAGGGGACTGCCGCGACACCGACGGCCTATGCACCTTCGGGCGGTCCGGCGGCCGCACCCGCTGCCGCGGCGCCTGCGGGCGGCACGGCGGCCGGTTTGCCCCCCGGCGCCACCGTGGTCGGCAATGAGCCGGTTCCTTTGAGCACCCAATGGAACGACGGTTTGCAATTTTCAAGTGCCAACAAGGAATTCACCTTGCATCTCGGCGGCCGCTTGCAGTTCGACACGGGCGCCTTCTCCTTGTCGCAGAGAGAGCAGGCCTCGCTGACCGCGGCGAACAATTCCAACGGCTGTCCGCCGCTGGGCGACGTGGCCGACTTCCGCCGGGCTCGAATCCGCGCCGATGGCACCATTTACGACAACATCGACTTCGTTTTCGAGTACGACTTTGCCACCTATTTGAAACTGCCCAACGGCTCCGCCACCGCGGCCGGCGGCGGCATTGGAAGTCCGAAGGTGCCCTATACCGTCGTGGACACCTATGCGACTCCCGGCCCCACGGACGTGTACACCACCCTCAAGGAGACGCCGCTGGTGGGCAACGTTCGCGTGGGCAGCATGTTGTATCCGTTCAGCTTCGAGTTGTCGACCTCGGACCGCTGGATCGACTTCATCGAGCGTTCCAGCGCCTTCGACGCGTTGGTCCCCGGTGCGAGCAATGCGAACTACTTGCTCGGCGCCATGATCTTCGACTGGAACGCGGACAAGACGATGACGTGGTGGAATTCGGTGTCGTTCAACAATCAAGATCCGGGCCAGGACACGGCGGACGGCATTGCCAGGACCGATGCCTTCGCGTGGACGGGACGCTTCACCCGGCTGCTGTACTACGATGAGGCCAGCAATGGCCGTTATCTGATCCACGTGGGCCTGGACGGCCAGGTCATGAGCCTCGAGAACGACATGATGACCTTCCGCACTCGCGGCGCCACCCGCGACGGACCGGCTGGCCTGGGCCCGTCCTACGCCAACACCGGCGAAGTCTACGGCCGAGACGAAGACGAGATCGGGGCCGAGATCGTCTCGGTGTGGGGACCGCTGACCGTGGAAGCGGAGTGGTACGGCGTGCAGGTCACCGACGACAATGGTTCCGGCACGGCCTTGGGAGACAAGAACGTCTACTTCAACGGCGGGTACGTGCAGGCCTTATGGTTCCTCACCGGCGAGAACCGCGTCTACAATCGCACGCGGGGCTGCTTCGACCGCGTCGTGCCCTACGAGAACTATTTCAACATGCCCGGCCAGCACCTTCCTTGCGGCTATGGGGCGTGGCAGGTCGGTGCCCGATATTCTTATACCGATCTGAATAACCAGGGAATCCAGGGCGGCTACATCAACGAACTCACCTTGGGGCTGAACTGGTTCCTGAATCCGAACCTCAAGTATCAGTTCAACTACGACCTGACCGAGCGCGATTACAGGGGTAACGACGGCGCGATCAACGGCTTCGGCTGCCGTATGGTGGCGGATTTCTGAAACGAAACGAAACTCTCTGTCTTAAAGGATATTGCGATGTTGAAAACCATGACCCTGTCGCTGCTGGCCGCGGCCCTGTTGGCGCTGCCGGCACGGGCGGGCGAGGCGACCTGTGGCGGCGGCGCAGCTTGCTGCAACGGGTGTGAAGGCCATTGCCCGCAGTGCGGTTGCTGCCTGGTTCCCGTCTGCCATCCGTATTGTACGACGAAGAAGGTGACGGAGTACGAGTACACTTGCACGTGCGAGGATATCTGTATTCCCGGCCGCTTTCCCCGCTGCGAGAGCTGCGAAGGCGGCGGCCAGTGCAATAAGTGCAACAACGGCGAGACGTGCAATGGCGGCTGCCAAGACGGTTGTTATTGCGGGCACTGCCGCACGCGCAGCGTGGCCAAGCTGGTGAAGTACCCGGTCACCAAGGAAGTGCCGGTCCGCAAATGCACCGTGGAGTGGGTCTGCCCACACTGCGGTTCGCGGGGCAACGATTGCAAGTGAGAAAAGTGTTTGCGTGAGGATTGGTTGAGGGAATGTGGGAAGGCAAAGAAGCGCCGCGCTTCTTTGCCTTCCCTTCGTCTGTTTCCAACGCGGGGCGTAAACGAAAGGATCGAAACATGTTCCATTTTGCCGTCGGTCGAGTGTGCCGGTTTGCGATGCTTCTAGCGCTCTTGGAGATCGTGCCCTGCGGCGTGTCGTCGGCCCGGGGCGACGACGGCGAACCGGTCGACGTGGCCGCACTGCAACGGCGCGTCGAGGATTTGGATGCGGTCGTTCGGCAAATGCAAGCGGAACGCAGTGCCAATCCGCCGGCCGCCGTGGCGCCGCTGCCCGCGCTGGATGGGACGGGGCAGCCCGCGGTTCCCTTCGAGGGCCCGATCGCGACTCCCGCGTCGGTGTCCGCGATCAACTCGATCCAGACGCCAGGGCCGGGACCGGCAGCGCCGAAAACCGAGGCCGCCGGCCTGCCGACGGCCGGCTGGGACAAAGCCTTCTATCTGCAAGCGCCGGACAAATCGTTCGTACTGCACCTCACCGGGCAACTGCAACTCGACTACCGCGATTACCTCGACCGTCCCGATACGACCGACATCGACACGTTCCTGGTGCGGCGGGCCCGTTTCGGCATCGAGGCCACGATGTTGAATTACTATGAGTTCCGTTTGTTGCCCGACTTCGGGGGCACTTCGCCCACGGTCACGGACGCCTACGTGAACGTCCACTATTGGGACGAGTTTCAATTCGAGACCGGCAAGTTCAAGCAGCCCTTCAGCTACGAACAACTGATCCAGGACCGTTATGTGCCCACCATGGAACGTTCCATGATCGATCAAATGGTGCCCGCCCGCGACGTGGGGGCGATGCTCTGGGGCCGCAGTCTGCTGAACGACCGCCTGGATTGGGGCATCGCCGTCTCCAATGGCGAAATCAACGGCAATACGGATACGAACGACGACAAGGACATCAACGGCCGCGTCGCCATCCGTCCCTTCAACGATCCGGACTGGTGGGCGGCCACGCGCCGCTTGGGGTTCGGCATTTCCGCCGGCTGGGGAGTCGAGGACGAACCGATCAACCCCCTGACGCTGAAAACTCCGGCCACGGTGCCTTGGTTCGCCTACAATTCCACGGTTCGGGCCGACGGCGCTCGCTCCCGCATCAGCCCAGAACTGGTCTACTTCTATCACTCGTTGGGCTTCGCGGCCCAATACTACCACCAAGAGCAGGAGTTGCAACCTTCCTCGAGCTCCAGGGTGCTTGTAGACGTGCCCACCGATGGATTCTACTTCACGACGACCTATCTGCTGACCGGCGAGGAGCGGACCGACTACACGCAGCAGATCGCCCCGCTTCGTCCCTTCGACCCGGGGCTTCCCTTCGTTTCGCCCGGGGCCTGGGAGCTGGTGTACCGGATTTCCCGCCTCGACGTGCCCACGAGCGTCTTCAATGCGGGCGCCGCCAACCTGGCCGATCCGACGAAGTACAGCTCCGGGGCCACGGAATCCACGGTCGGGGTCAACTGGTATTGGAACAAGTGGGTGCGGGCGCAACTCAACTGGGAACATGCCTGGTTCGACGATCGGGTGGCGCTGGGGACGGGAAGGAATCCCTACCTGAAGCACCAGGACACCGTCTACACCCGCTTCCAGTTCATCTTCTGAGGGCGTTATGCGGCTTAGCACCGTATCCGGCACACGCCGTGTGCCGGATACATGGAGGCCCCGACCCTTAGGCGGATTTTTTGGGAGCGAGCTTCACCGCCTGGCCATCGGTGAGCTCGCTCAGGTCGGCCAGGATCACGTCCTCGGCGCCGGTGACATTCACCCACAGGTCGTCGATCTTCATCTTCGTCACTTCGACCCACGTGCCATCGCGCAGGCCGCGCACGACGGGCGTCTTGACGGCCTTGCCGTTTTGCAGAAGGAAGCAGTACGTCTGGTTGCCCGACACCAGCAGGGCATCCTGGGGCAACATCGGCGCATGGGCCCGCCGGATGAGCACTTTGGTGTTCACGTACATGCCGGGCCGCAGGCCGTCGTAGTCCTTGGCGGCCAGGTCGATCTCGGCGAGCAAGGTGCGGGTTTTTTCGTGCAAGCTCCACGACGTGCGGGTGACGGCCGCATGGATGTCCAGGCCGCTCATGGCGTCGGCCCGCACCTCGGCCTTGGTTCCCTCGCGCACATCGCGGGCGTATTCCTCGGGAACGTCGACGAAGATTCGCACCAGGTCGTCGCGGGCGATCACGAACATCGCCGAGGCGTGCGCGGTGGA
>CAYYBU010000006.1:0-10965 GCA_964469945.1 uncultured Planctomycetaceae bacterium | reverse complement strand
TGTCGCCGCTGGCCGCTTGCACGTAGTCGCCGGTGTTGGCGTTGCGCACGGTGATGATGCCGTCGTAGGGGGCGGTCACTTGCGTATAGGCCAGCATGGCGGCGGTGCGGCGCTCATCCGCCTCGGCCACCTTGACTTCAGCCTTGGCGGTTTCCACGTCGATCTTGGCCTTGCCCACGTCGGCCTGCGCGGAGGTTTGCGCGGCGGCCTGGGCGGCCACGGTCGCTTCGGCGGCGTCGCGCGCCGAGCGACTGGAAGCGAGCTGCTTCTGGGTTTCGTCCAGGATCTCCCGGTCCATGACGCGCTGGGCGACCATCTTCGTGATGCGCTGCACTTCCGATTCCCAGCGAACAATGTCGGCCTGGAATTTGCCTACGTTGGCTTTCGCCTCCGCCAGTTGGGCGCTGGCCGTTTGGAGCTTGCTCTCGGCCACGAGGACCAACTGTTGCGCCTGCTCGACCATCCTGCGGTCCAACTCGACCTGCGCCTGCTTTCGCTGGTGTTCCTCGTTCAACTCGGGAACAAAAATCTCCACCAGCAGGTCGCCAAGTTTCACGCGTTGGCCGATATCCACGTAATACTTCTTGATGAAGCCGGAAACCTTGGAGTAGATCGCCGTCTGTTCGTAGGCGTCCACGAACCCCGGTTGGTCAACCGTACAGGCGAGATCGCGCGGCGCCGGCTTGACCACCTGCACTTCGCGCACGGGAGGCGCCGTGGACGGTGGTACGGCCGCAGTGCGATGGCAACCGGCCGTCAGCGTGGCCAGCAGGGCCAGTGCCAGCAGGCCGCCAGCCCAGACGGTTTCGGAACCGGCCGCCCTCACCCCCGGCCCCTCTCCCGCTTGCGGGAGAGGGGAGTTTGTTGGCAGCTTCTCATGAATCCGCGGCAATTGCCCCATCACGAATAATCTCCTCTAAACAGCGGGGTGGGGTCGTCCGGTTTCGGCCCGCCATGGGCGGCCGGGGCCACGTGCTCGCCGCCATCGTAGTAACGGCTTCGCGAATCGTCCGGGTCGAGCGAAGGCGAAAGCTTCTTCTTGTTGCCCATCGCTAGGACGAACAGGGCCGGCACGACCAGCAGCGTGGCGAAGGTGGAGACCAGCAGGCCGCCGATCACGGCGCGGCCCAGCGGGGCCGCCATCTCGCTTCCCTCTTCCAGCGCCAAGGCCATCGGCAACGTGCCCAGCAGCATGGCGATGGCGGTCATCAAGACGGGGCGCAGGCGGTCCCGGGCCCCTTCGATGGCCGCCTGTTGGACCGTGGCGCCCGCCCGCCAATGATCGTCCATGAAGGTCGAGAGCAACACCGAGTTCGACACAGAGACGCCGACGCACATGATCGAGCCCATGAACGATTCGATGTTCAGCGTGGTGCCCGTCATCAGCAGGATGATGGCCACGCCGCAGATCACGCCCGGCACGGCGCCGATGGAAACCAGCCCCAGGCGGAACGACTGGAAGTAGCCGGTCAACATGACCAGGATCACCACGACGGACAGGACCAGACCGACCGCCAGGGACTGGAACATCTCGGTCATGGGCTCGATCTGGCCGCGCACGCGCACGCGCACGCCGCGGGGCGGCTCGCCGGCGTCGGCGATGGCCTTGGCAATCTGCGCGGACGCGCGGCCCAGATCCTCGCCCTCGACGTTGGCCGTGATGCTCAGGTAACGCTGCATGGAGCTGCGATCGATCTCGCCGGGGGCGACGCCGGGTTGCACGCTGGCCACGTCGCGGACCATCAGGTTGCTGCTGTCGTTGACCTTCTGGATGGGCAGCGTCTCCATCTGTCCGGGGCGGTTCATGCGCTGCAAGGGGACCTGGACCTGAACCTGGTAATCGACCCCGGTGCGCGGATCGCGCCAGTAGTTCTTGGCCACGTAGCGGCTGGAGGAAGTGCCCACCAACAGCGCGTTGGTGACGTCCTGGACCGTCACGCCGCTGAGGCCCGCTTTCTCGCGGTCGATGTCCACCTGCACGGTCGGGTAATCCAACTGCTGATAAAGCTGCACGTCGCGGAGGCCGGGAATCTTCTTCATCTCGTCCAGCACCCGCAGGGCGTGCTTGCGCACATCGGCCAACTGCGGGCCGACCACCATGACCTCGACCGGGGTCGGCGAACCGAAACTCATGACCTCGCCGACGATGTCGCCGGGCTCGAAACCGAAATAGGTCTTCGCGGCCATCGTCCGCGCTTCTTCGGCGGCGTACCCGTCCCGTTGCAATTCCTTCTGCACCCACGGGATCAACTGCTCGGGCAGCGCCTTGCGCAGACGTTCGCGCAGCTCGGCAACGTGCAAGTCCGACCCCTCGGCCAGTCGCACGCGCATCTGCCCGTCGTCCGGGCCGCGCATGAAGAGCAGCATGTTGTTGGTGGCGGTGTTGGTCGCGGCCAGGCCGACGTAGCCCATCGAGATCGCCACCTGGTGCTCGGTCTCGTGGTCGATGACATCGAGCATCTTGAGGGCCAGTTTGCGGGTGAGTTCGTAGTCGGAGCCCGGGGGGGCGCGAAAGCGGATCACGAACTGGCCGGAGTCCACCTGGGGAAACAACTCGGTGCCGACCTGGCGGCCGACACCCCAGAAGAGCAGGCCGCAGGCGACCAGGTAGCCCGGGACGACGATCCAACGATAACGCACGACGGACCGGACGAGTTGCTCGAAGTGAGGCAGAAAGCGGTCGAACAAGCCCGCCTTGTGGGTCGCCTCGCCGGCGTGCTTCATGAGCCACACCGAGAGCACCGGCACCAGCGTGCTGGAGAGCAGGTAGGACGCCACCATGGAGAATCCCACCGCCAGCGTCAGCGGCATGAAGAGCGAGCGCACCGGTTCGTTCAAGATGAAAGTGGGAATGAACACCGACAGGATGCAGAGCATGGCCAATAGGCGCGCCGTGGCCGTGGCCGCGGCGGCCCGCCGCGCCCCGCGGGCCACGGAGTCGGTGTGGAGCATCTGCGCATGGGTGTTTTCAATGGTCACCACCGCCTCGTCCACGAGGATGCCGATGGCCAGCGCCAAGCCGCCCAGCGACATGATGTTGAGCGTGTTGCCCGTAATCCACAGCCCCACGACGGCGGTGGTCAGGGAACAGGGAATGCTCACCAACACCACGACCACGCTGCGTACGTCGCGGAGAAACAACAGGATCATCAGGCCCGTCAAGCCGGCGCCGATCAGGCCCTCGGTGGCCACGCTCCTGATGGCCGCCCGCACCGTGGGCGATTCGTCGAACTCGTAGCGCACGGTGACGTCCGCGGGCAGCACGGACTGGAAAAGCGGCATCGACTGGTGGATCTGATCCACGACCGTCAGCGTCGAAGCGGTGTCCTTCTTCACGACCGGGATATAGATCGACTTGCGGCCGTTGACCAGCGCACAGCCGTAGTTGATGTCCGTGCCGTCCTGAATGGTGGCCACGTCGCGGATATAGACATTGCTGCCCGGATGAATGGGAATGCTGCCCAACTCCTGCGGATCGGCGACCATGGCGTTGGTGGGCACCAGGGGCATCTGCGCCGGCAGGTAGAGATTGCCGGAGGGGGCGACCACGTTGCCCGTTTCTAACGCACTGACCACGTCCTCGGGCGTAAAGTTATGCGCCCGCAACCGGTCGGGATCGACCGTCAAGACGATCGCCCGCGTGTTGCTGCCGAAGGGCGAAAACGAGATCGTGCCGGGCAAATTGGCGATGAGCATGGGGCGAATGCGTTGCATCCCCAGGTCGGCCAACTCCCCCAGCGGCCGGGTCTTGCTCTCCAGCACCAGATAGCCGATCGGGACGTTCGCGGCATCGAACCGCATCACGAAGGGCGGCAACACGCTGGGGGGCATTTGCCCGCGGGCGCGGCTGGCCAGACTGACCACCTGCGACATGGCGGCCGCCATGTCCGTCCCCGCATAGAAGCTCAGCTTCAGCAGCACCATGTTCTGAATGTTCTTGGACTCGATCCCCTTGAGCCCGTCGACATACTGGAAGTTCAACTCGTAAACATTGGTAATGATCCCCTCGATCTGGCTAGGATCCATTCCCGCAAAGTTGTTCAGCACATAGATTTGCGGGGCGTTGATGGCCGGGAAGATGTCCACCCGCATCCGCTTCAACGCCAGCGCGCCGCCGCCCAGCAGGGCCATGATGATCATGACCACCGTGATGGGCCTTCGCATCGCGAAAACGGCGAGATTCATAGTGCTAGCGCCCTCGGGCCGGGCCGAACGCTGGTCCGTTTCATCAATGAATCATCATTGTATCCGATGCGTTGGCCGCTCCGTAAGAGCCCATGCCAGAATGAGTTGGGCAAAGGTAAATTGGGCTAGACAGGAAGACATCGTGTGGCAGTCGAAGCCGTCTCCAGCCATTCTTCCATAACAACCGATACGACTGATACAGTAGGAAAGTTCGCACAAGTCGCAGGCCGCGCTTCAGGGCGAGTCGAAAGCGGTCCGCACGGCCAGTGGCAACAGCAATTACAGGTCGAACATGGCACGAACCCCCCCGTTGGCGCAATTGGTTCTATGGAACTCAACGGTCATCGTGGCACTGTTCCAAGTCGTGGCCGTGGCCGCGGAACCGTATGGATCCCCGGATCGCTACGTTCCTCCTCCGGCTTACGTAGTCGGCGAGCCGGCGGCGGAGGTGATCTCGGCTCCGCGACCATTGCTCGACGTTCCGATGCTCAATGAGAACCGGCAGGCCCCGGCGGTTCCGTCCGCCGCGCCGCTGGCGAGCGACCGGCCGCTGCCGATCAATCTGGCCACGGCGTTGTACCTGTCGAATGCCCGGCCGTTGATCATCGCCTTCGCCCAGAACAGCGTCGAGCTGGCGGCGGCCCGGCTCCAGCGCGCCAACGTCATGTGGCTGCCGAACTTCAATACGGGCGTGGAATACTACCACCACGACGGCGCCGACCAGAACACCAACGGCGACATGCTCGTGGTGAGCAAGAGTTACCTTGCGGCGGGCGCGGGCGCGACGCTCGACCTGGGCATTACGGATGCCATTTTCCAACCGCTGGCCGCCCGGCAGCAATTGGTGTCGCAGCAGTTCGAGCTTCAGGCGGCGCGCAACGATGCGCTGGCGCTGGTGGCCACGGCTTACTTCGACGTTCAGGAGGCCCGCGGCCGCCTGGCCGGCAACCTCGACGTGAAGGTCAAAGCGGAGGATCTCGTGCGACGCGTCGAGGGGTTGGCTCCCGGGCTGGTGCCGGCGATCGAAATCGACCGCGCGCGCGCGCTGTTGCTGGACTTGGAGCAGGAGATCGCGGCTTCGCGCGCGTTGTGGCGCACCAGCAGCGCGCGGCTGAACCGCGTGCTGCGGTTGAACCCCGGGGCCGTGGTGGTTCCGCTCGAGCCGCCGCAGTTGCAGGTCACGTTGGTGCCGCCGGGTCAAATGGTGGACGAGTTGATTCCCGTCGGCTTGCGGAACCGGCCCGAACTGGCCTCGCAGAGCGCCCTGGTGCAGGCGACTTTGGACCGGCTGCGGGAGGAACGGCTGCGCCCGCTGCTTCCCAGCGTGGTGTTGCAGGGGGGCAGCGGCCCCGGCGACCTTTTCAACGGCGGGGTGTTCGTCGGCGGCCCGAGTGGCCAACCGTACACAGGCGGCGGCCGCTTCGACACCGAGGTCGGAGTCGTCTGGACCCTCGCCAACCTGGGCGCCGGCAACACGGCGCTGGTCCGCGAGCGAACCGCCCAGCAACAGCGCGCCGTGCTGGAACTGTTCAACACGCAAGACCGCATCGCCGAGGAAGTGGTCCAGGCCCATGCCCAGATCGAGGCCACCGCGGTACAGGTTGGCGAGGCGGAGGCCGGGGTCCGCGAAGCGAACATCAGTTTTGCGGGCAACCTCAAGGGCATCAGCCAGACCCGCGGCGCCGACGGGTTGCTGCAACTGGTCAACCGTCCCCAGGAAGCGGTGGCGGCGCTGCAACAGGTGAATCGGGCCTACGACAACTATTTCGCCGCCGTCAACAGCTACAATCGCGCGCAGTTCCAACTCTATCGGGCCATGGGCTATCCGGCCCGAATTCTTGTCTGCGATCGCGCGGTGGGAGAATTCCAGAAGGTGGACTTTTCCCGGCCCCCGAGCATGGCGCCGGTCGGCCCGAACGTCGTCGCGCGCCCCGGCTCCTAGCGGCCGGCGCAGGCCGTATCCGGCACACTCCGTGTGCCATTGCGGGCGGCACACGGAGTGTGCCGGATACCCGGGCGGCGTCAATGGCCGTTCGAAGGGAGCTTCACGACCGTCAGCCAGAACTGCTCGATCGACTTGATGATTTCGAGTAGTCCGGCGAAACTCACCGGCTTGACGATGTAGCAATTGGCGTGCAGGTCGTAGCTTTTGATCACGTCCTGCTCGGCCTTGGAACTGGTGAGGATCACCACCGGGATCGCCCGCAAGTCCGGATCGGGCTTGATTTCCGCCAGTACCTGGCGGCCGTCCTTGCGGGGCAGATTGAGGTCCAACAGGATCAAGTCCGGGCGCGGGGCCGCCGCGTGCTTGCCCTGGCGGCGCAGATACTCCAGCGCTTCCACGCCGTCGGGAACGACGTGCAGGCTGACGGCGATCTTGGCGGCCTTCAGGGCCTCCATCGCCATGTAGACGTCGCCCTCGTTGTCTTCGACCATCAAGATCTGGATTGGTGTTGCGTTCACGGACATTGCTCAACCTATTCTTTTACGGGGCCTTGCGCGGGAATTGTGAAGTGGAAAGTGGCCCCCTGGCCCTCCTGGGACTCGACCCAAATCCGTCCGCCGTGGCGGTCCACGATCTTCTTGCAGATCGCCAGGCCGATGCCCGTGCCAGGGTACTGTTTGCGGGTGTGTAGACGCTGGAAAATGAGGAAGATGCGGTCGCGGTATTCCGGGTCGATGCCAATGCCATTGTCGCGTACGGCGAACAGCCAATGGTCGTCCTTCCGCACGGCGTCGACGTGGATCTGCGGCGGCGCGTCGCCGCGGAATCGCAACGCATTGCCGACGAGGTTTTGAAACAGTTGCACCAGTTGCACGTGATCGACGGGGATGGTGGGCAACTCGCCGCAGGTAATCTCCGCGGCCGTCTCCTCGATGCCCGTGCGCAGGTTGGCCAGGGCCTGCCGCAGCGCCGCGCCCACGTCGGTCGGCGCCAGCGTCTGGCCGCGGCTGCCTGCCCGCGAATAGGTCAACAGGTCGTCGATCAAGGATCGCATCCGCTTGGCGCCGTCCACCGCGTAGCCGATGTATTTGTCGGCATCGGCGTCCAGACGCCCGCCGTAGTTCTGCTGGAGCAGTTGCACGAAGCCGGTCACCATCCGCAGCGGCTCCTGGAGATCGTGCGAGGCCACGTAGGCGAACTGTTCCAAGTCCTTGTTGGAGCGGCCCAATTCCTCGGCGGTTATCCGCAGCGCTTGCTCCGTTTGCTTGCGCTGGGTGATATCCTCGACGACCGAAAGCCACCACGGCGCGCCGACGCCGTCCTCCGAAGGCAGCGAGCTGGTCACGCGGACCCAAATGATGCTGCCGTCCTTGCGCAGGCAGCGTTTCTCGATGCTGAAGTTGGCGATCTGATGCGACAGCAGCCGGGCCAGTTCCGCCCGTTCCTGCGGCAGATCCTCGGAATGGGTAATGTCCTCGAGGGAGAGTTTCAGCAGTTCGTCGTGGGAATACCCTAGGATGCCGCAGAGCGTGTCGTTGACCTCCAACATGCGTCCCTGCGGGTCGAGCCGCTTGATGCCCACGGCCGCCTGCTCGAAGAGGAGACGGAAGCGCTGCTCGCTCTCGCGCAAGGCGGCCTCGACGCGTTTCCGCGCGCTGATATCCTCCTTGATGGCGATGAAATGAGCGATCGTGCCGTCGGCCTCGGTGACCGGCGTGATCGTCATTTCCTCGGTATAGAGAGCGCCGTCCTTGCGTTTATTGACCAGTTCGCCGCGCCAGACGTGGCCGGCCAGAATCGTCTCCCATAATTGCTGAAAGAACGCCGCATCCTGCTTGCCGGAGTTGAGCACGCGCGGATTCTGTCCGATGGCTTCGGCGGCGGCGTAGCCGGTCAGACGCGTGAAAGCCTCGTTGACCCACTGGATGGCGCCGTCGCGGCCGGTGATGACGATGGCATTGGCCGCGGACTGCAAGGCGGTTGCCTGAAGCTGCGATTGCGCTTGCAGCCGCAGGGTTTCCAGGATCTGCGCACACCGAGCGGCCAGCCACTCCGTCAGGCGGAACTGCACGGCGGTCCACTGCTGCTGCTGGAGGCTGTAGACGGCCACCAAGCCGAAGGGGCGGCCGTCGGCACGCATCGGCGCCGCCAGGGCGGCCCGAAAAGGCGGCTGGCCCGGAACCTGCAACAGCGCCAGGTCGGGGCGCAGCGCGGCGTCGTTCAGGCAGGCCGTCTTGTTTTCCTCCATGACCAGGTAGCCGAAGGAATTCGCTACGGGCCAAGCGGCGATGGCGGCGTCCTGCGACCACAGTCCGGCCTGGGCGCGGATCACCAGTTGCTCGCCCTGTCGCTCGTAGACCGCCACGGCAGAGGTCGCCGGGCCGAACATCTCCAAGGCCGCGGCGCAGATGTCGCGCAGGACGCCCTGCTCGGCGCTGCCCAGGCGCGCCGAATCCAGCAGCTTCTGGAGCATGCCCTCGCGGCCCCCCAGTTCGGCGTTGAGCGTCTGAATCTCCTCGGACTGCGTCTGGAGTTCCTCGTTCTGCTGCGTCATTTCCTCGGACTGCTGCGTGAGCTCTTCGGACTGCTGAGCAAGCTCCTCGTTCTGCTGCGCGAGATGCTCCGCCTGGTGGGAGAGTTCGTCGTTGAGCCGCGCGAGTTCTTCCAACTGCGCTTGCTGGGCGGCGCAAGTCGCCTCGACCCAGCGGGCCCGCCGCAAGCGCTCGGCCAGCAGGCTCAGGATCAGTCCGGAGCCGGTAAAGATGCCCAGCCCCAGCATGTCATTGGGCGCACCGACGGTAAAACTTCCGATCGGCTCGATGAACCAGTAGTCGGACACTAGCGCCGCCAGGATGGTGGCCACGATTCCCGGCCCGCCGCCGCCGAGGCTCGCCACCAGCAAGACCGCCGGAAAAAACGTGACGAAGGTGGGCAGTGGGCCGAAATACTGCATCAACCACCAGCGCAGAACGGCGGCCACGGCCACCACGATCACGGCCAAAACATAGCGCACGGCCAAGCCGGCCCACGCTCTGCCGGGCGAGGCCAGCGGCGCCGCGGCCTCCGCCCGCCGTACGCGGCTCATCAGCAGAATGGCGGCCACGGCGAGCACCAGCAACGCGCCGGGCATCCAGACGGCAATCATCCAGATGGTACGCTGGGACTGGGCGTCGGCCGCCTCGTTCCGCACATCCAGCAACTGCTGCTCGCGTCGCGTCATCTCGGCGACTACGCCGCGGAGCTGATCCATGATCTTCATGCCGCGGTCGGTGAGGATGACCTGCAAGGCGGCCTGCCGGCCCGACTTCTCGCAGAGCTCGATCGTTTCCTGCAGTTCGGCGAGCTTGTCGCGGGAGAGTTTCTGGACGCGCTGGATATCCTGTTGCTGGTCCGCGTTGTCGCGCGTGAGCGTCAGCAGCGTTTCGATCTCATCCTGGATCTGGCCGGTGGCCGCTTGGTATGGCTCCAGGTAGCGCCGCTGGCCGGTGAGGATGAAGCCGCGTTGACCGGTCTCGGCATCCTTGAGCGTCGAGAGGATCTGTTGCAAATGCTCGATGACCTGATGAGCGCGCACGACCGCGCGGTTGGCTTCCCGCGTTCGTTGCGCGAAGAGGAAGGCGCCGGCGCCCAAGGCGACGATGACCAGCAGGCAGATGGCACATCCGGTGATGATTTTCCCTGCCGTGCTCATGAATCGCGCTCCAGGGAGTTGCACGATTCGTGGAGGCTGGCACGAGGATAAGCCAGGGCCACTTCTCGTCGGGAGGCCATGCGATAGACACACCGCTCGGCACGCTGGAGCCCGGCGTCGTGGGGCGGCCGCTCGGCCTTGCCGGTGATCAACGCGCCTTCCGCGGCCAGCGCCGACGCCAGCCGGCGCCAGACGCTTTCCGCACGGTAGGGCTTGAGGTAAATGGCGGCGTTGCGCCACAACAGGATGTCCCAAGGCCCCCGTTCCACGGCGGTCAACAAGTCGGCGGCCTTCCAGTGGACCGCCCGGCGCAGGAACTCGACCGGCCTCCAGTAACGTCCTGCGGGCTCGAAATACGTGTCGCGCATTGCTGGCGGAACCGGCCGCAGCGCGCTGGCCTCATACCGTCCCCCGCGGGCTTGCTCGATCGCATCGCCGCGGCAGTCGGTACCCAGCAGGAAGCTCCCCTCCAACAGGCCCGCCTCGGCCAAAAGGATAGCCATGCTGTACAACTCGGCGCCGTTGGAACAGGCGGCGCTCCAGATTCGCAGCGGGCGGTTGTGGCTGGCTAGTGCGGGGAGAATCTGCGTCGATAGGCTGTCGAACACCGCAGGCTCGCGGAAAAACTCCGTGACGCCGATCAACAGCGAACTAACCACGCGGTCGAGCAGATGCGGTTTTCGCTCCAGCAGTTCGCGGGCGGCGTGCGTCGAATGAACTTTCAACGTCCTCAGGCAGGCCGGCAAGCGGCGATGCAGCGGCGGACTGCGGTAGGCCGCGGCATCGAGGCCGGCGCGGCCCAATACCCAAGCCAGGAACTCATCAAGGTCATCTTCCGGTGCAACGGCCACCGGTGCATGGCACGCACTGGGCGTGCAGCAGCGCTCGGGCCGCGTTGGCGCCTGGCCCTCGAAGCAGATATGGCTCAGATCGTGACCTGCGTGGCTGCTCATGAATCGCTTGGGATACCGAGGAGGCACCTTGGACCGCCAGGGAAATGGCAACTCATCAAGATAGCGGATAATGGCAAATGTGGCAACCAGTTTCACTTTGCCACCCCGGGGATGCCCATCGTGTGGACGAATCTCTTAGTTCTACTGCGCAAGGTTCGCGGAAAATGGGGACTGGCTCCGTGGCACAAGCC
>CAYYBU010000005.1:0-17775 GCA_964469945.1 uncultured Planctomycetaceae bacterium | reverse complement strand
ACCGGCAAAACGGAACGCCACGGAGGGCGTTCCCTACAGCGATTCCTCCTGGAATCACGCAATTCTATTTAGTTACCAGGTTAGTTCGTCCGGCGATACACATCAAGGTGGGGCAGCGGTCTTTTCGACATTAGGCCGCCCGCACCCCCGGCCGTAGCTGCGCTGCATCGCCGCGGCAAAGGGCACGAATACGGGGTGGAGCAGCGTTTGCAGGCGAGCGACGTCGGCGATCAAGTTAAAACTGCGACACGTGGGGGCCCGCTCGAAACGCGGTTCGATGCCCAAGATGCCGCCGAGCGTGACGGCAAAGCGACGCAGCGATATCGGCTCCGCACCGGCCACGTTCAACACAGCTGGTAGCACGCCGCCGGCGCGGGCATGAGCGGCAAGTTCCATGAGACACCGGGCCGTATCCTCCACGTAGCTGAAGGAAATGGTCAGTCCCTCCGGCTCGTCGGCGTCTGACTGCGCGGGCGAGAAGGGGACCGGTCCATGTTTTCGGACCGAGTCGTCCGTACACACTTCGCCAGTCGGTCGAAAAATGGACCAGTCCCCGGCGGGTTCCAAGACGATCGGCTCGCCCGCGCGAAGCTTGCGCAGCAACGTGACCGGAAGCATCTTCTGCTGCCCAGGGCCAAAGAGGCCGAACAGACGCACCGAGACCACCGGCAGATGCGCGGTCAGCAGTTGCAACGCCTCCTCGGCCGCCAGCTTGCTCAAAGCATAAGGATCGTCGCGGCGGACCGGGCTGCTCTCGTCCAGGGGTTGCAGGGAAGGCTGATAGACGTTGCCCGTGGACGTATAGCAGAACAAGCCGGCGCCGGCGGCGCAGGCGGCCCGGGCGGCCTTGATGGCCCCGTAGGTGTTCACGCCGAAGAGATGATCGACGGCCTCGGGGAACTCGCGGTAGTGCGGTGATTGGGCCAGATAATAGACGGCCTCGATGCCGCAGGGCAAGGCGATCTCGTCGCGGAGAACGTCGTGCAGGATGAAATGCACGCCTGTCCGTGAAAGCGGCGGGAGGGGGACAGGTCCATGTTTTCGGACCGGGTCATCCATGACAATTTCGCCAGTTGGCCGAAAAATGGACCAGTCCCCGGCCGCCCCGGGCGCGACCGCGTCGTAGGCGAGGACTTCCCAGCCCGCGGCCTGCAATTGCCGGCACAACACCTGGCCGAGAAAACCGGCGGCGCCGAAGATGGCGGCTTTCATGGGCGTTTTCCTTCCACGTCCTGATACGCCCGGCGGAGCCGCTCGGCGAAGGCCGCAAGCGTGAAGTGCGTATCCACGTAGCGGCGTCCGCGGCAACCCAAATCGTGGAGCCGGGCGCGATCGCCGAGCAACTCCCGCAGGGTCGCTTCGACCCGGTCCGCGGGCGTGTTGACGATCGGGCAATTTTCCCAGTCGAGCAGATATTCTTGCGGCTTGCGGAGGTAACAGAGGACCGGCTTGCCCATCGCCATGGCCTCCAGGGCGAAATAGCCGTGAAAGCCGATCAGGCATTGATCGAAGACCAGATCGGCCGTGCGATAGATTTCCAGGGCCTGGCGGTTGGGCACGCCCTCGACCAGGACCAGTTCGATCGCGTACCCTTGGTCGCGGAGCCGCGCGACCGCATCGAGCAAGTATTGCGTGCCTTTGAAGTGGCGATGATTGGGGGCATGAACGATGCGAAGCGGCCGGTCGCTTTGCGGGGCGGGATAGTGCGCGGCATAACGGCGGCTTCGGTCGGCCTCCAGGTCCACGGGCCAAAAGAACAGATCGTTGCGGCTGCCGGGCGTGTATTCCGTCATGTCGCCCATGGCGAACACGGCCGTGGCCGCGGCGGCGATCCGCGCCAGATTCTCGCGGCCGCGCTCGGGGTCGCAGACGCAGGCCCGGCCGGGCGCCGGACAGGCGGTGCAGCAGTTGGGCTCGCCCAGGCCGGCGGTAATCGCGCGGGTGCGAACGTCGGCCCCGTAGGTCCAGAAGTAAACCTGCTTGCCCAGTTGCCGCAACATCTGCAATTCTTCCGGACGGAATTGACCGGGCGACGCGGGGCCGAGCAGGCCGCGGTTGCAATAGAAGTGGAAGCGTTGGTAGCGGCGGCACGCCCACAGGAACACGAGGTACGGAAGCAGGGTGCGCAGCAGCGGCACGCGCGACCAGCGGCGCAGGTTGTAGGTGAATTGGTCCGTGATGAAGTAGCTCTGGTAGACGAGCGAATCGGCATGGACGCCCAGTAGCCGCTCCGCCCGGGCGTTGATCGCCATGTTCAGGATCGGGGCGCCGGTCCACAGGCTGCGACGCACGGGAGTGTTGTTCCTGGCTGAGGGGAGCAGACGCAGGGCAAGACGGGTGAGGAAGGTCAGCACGGCGTCCTTGGCGCGTTTCCACCGCGGCACGGGAACGCGAACACCCAAAGCACTGGCAGAGCCAGTGGCACCCGGCACACTCCAAGGAAGATTTTTCAAGGCGTCGGCTCCAGTAACAAGGGCGCCTTGGGATTGCGATAGATCTCGATCATGGCCTGGGCGATCCGCCGCGGATGGTGCCAGTCGAGCACGAACCGCCGCGACTGGCGGCCCCACTCGGGCCACTGGCCGCGCGCGGCAATCGCCCGCTCCAAGTCCTCCTCCAACGTGTCGGGGTGTACGCGGAGCAAGGGCAACTGGCCGACCATCGCCGGGGGAACGAACTTCAAGTCCTCATCGCGAATATAACAGGCCACCGGCTTGCCCATGGCCATCATTTCCACGGCAAAACCGCCGTACCAGCCGGCCAGGACCTGGTCGATCACCAGGTCGGCCTGCGGATAGAGTTTCAGGGCCTCCTCGTGCGGCAGGCCGGAGACTTGCACGAACTCGATGGGGTATCGCCGCTGGAGTCGCTCGATCGCGGCGGTGATGAAGCGAGTGCCCTTCTTGCTCGGATCGCTGGGGGCGTGCAGGATGGTGATGGGCCCGGCCGTCCTGGGCGGGACCACGGGCAGGGCTTCGACGTCAACGCAGGCGTAGGGAAGGAACTCGGCCCCGGGCACGTCGTGGGCCAACTCGGGGTTCAACACGAAGACGCGATCCATGCCGGGCAGGATGCGCTCGATGAGCACGCGCCGGCACTGGTCGCGCTCCGCGCGGCACGCCGCGACCGAGTCGCAACAGCCGCGGTGGCACATGGTAACTTGGTTCCGGGCGGCCGAGCGGTCGCTGAGGCGGACATCGCAACCTTGCAAGGTCATCAGCACGGTGCGTCCCAGGCGGCGGGCGAGTTGCAGGTCTTTGAACCAGCGGCGGTTGGGCCGTCGGCCGTTGCCCCAGGCGAAAAAGGATTGCCCGAAATAGTAGTGCAGGACATCGTAACGCCAGGGCGCCATGAGGGCGAACCGCAGCCGCCGCCAGCGCGAGGGCCAGGAGTTGTCGCCCCATTGGCCCAGGCAACGGTCGGCCGGGTAGTGCAGCCAGGTCGAGTAGTTCACCACCACGTCGCTGTGGACGCCCAGCGCCCGTTCATGGCGCGAGAGCACCCAGGGCTGATTTCCCACGTTGATCGGCGCGTGCAGGACTCGAAGCATGGGCCGATTCTAGCATCTCGGCGAGGATGGCGACAACCCGATCTGGGCTGTGGTAGCGATCGAACCAGGCCCGGGCGGCGATGGATATCTGGCGGCGTTTTTCGGCATCGCCGAATAATTGGCCCAAATGGCCGGCCACCTCGTCGGCGGTGGCGGCACGGCAAAGCGGCGGCGGCACGGGAAACGCCCACTGGTTCTTGGCGTCGTCGTAGCTGCTGACGACCGGCTTCCCGGCGGCCAGGGCCTGGGGAACCGTGCTGCCAAAGACCCCCAGGACGAATTGATCGAGCACCACGTCGGCGGCCTTGATGGCGTCGCAAAACGACCGGCCGGAAAGCACCGGCCGCCACAGCACGCGGTCGGCGATGCCCCGCTGGTCGATCAGCGCGCGGGAGCGGGACAGGTCGGCCCCCCATTCCAATAGCAGCAGCCGGGCGTTTTTCTGCACCCCCGAGGCGACGAAGCGGGCGAACCCATCGATGGCCACCTGATTGCCCTTGATGGCCCAGTCGTGCCGCGCGGGGGCGAAGACGAGCGGTCCGTCTCCCTCGCGACACTGCGGGTCGAGCCCGCAGTGGCGCCCCGGGTCCGGCGCGAGGTATTTGTCGTCGATCGGATGCGGCATGAAACGGCAACGGGGCAGACCCAGTTTTTGCGCGGTGGCGATGCAATCGGGATTGGTGATGATACATGCGGCCGCCTGATCGTAGGCCAACGCTAACATGCGCCCCCACGACGAATCCTCCAGGGGCAACTCCCGCATGGTGCCGTGTTCCAAGGCCAAGTACGGCTTGCCGGGGGCCAACAGCATGGGCAGCGTGGCATCCAGGCCCGTGCCGATCAGCAGGTCGAACCGCCGCACCAGCGCCGGCGGTATGCCCGGGTAGTTGCAGTACGCCAGGGCGTAATCGATGTCGCCGGGCAGTAGCGGCCCGCGCTGCTGGCCGAAACGCTGCTGGAAGCGGGCGATGAGCGTGCTGCGCCGCCGCCGCGTCAGGCGATGGCCGCGCCAGCAGTAGAACTGCCGCGCCAGCCGCAGCCGCACCAGCAGGCGGCGTTGCCAGTCGTGGGGCTTCACGCGGATTTCGTGGACCCACTCCGGGCGGCGATAATCGTCGGCCAGGTAATCCTTCCAGTCGGCGTCCCAATGCGGCGGGTTGCCGCGAATGGCGGCGTCTTCCCACTCCGGCTGCCCCATCAGGTGCGTGTAGCTGTAGATGAGCAGCTCGGCGTCCCAGCCGGCCCGGCGGAGAAACTTCGTCAGCAGATAGCCGTTCTGCGCGATGTTGCCGATCAGCAGGATGCGCGGTTTGCGGCCGGTTGTGGTCAACCTTGAACTCCCCTCTCCCGCTTTCTACGAATGCAACGCCCTGTCATTCACTTGCCCGCCCGCACCGCGGCTTCATCCTTCCGCGGGGCGGCAGGCTCGCTGATGCGAAAATGCAGCACCTTGCTCTCCATCGACTGGAACATCGTGTTGACCTGGTCGCCGATCTGGTAATACTGGGCGTTGTTTTCCGGGTTGAAGCGGTCCACCGACTGGCAATAGGTGCAGATGGCGTTGGCCCCCGGCTTGTTGACGGTGCGACGGAAATAGCGGGCCGCCGCATGATTCCAGACAGCCCGGAACTTGTCCTCGGCCAGATCGCTCTTGTCGTACTTCACGTTGTAGTAGTAGCCGGAACAGCAGAAGATCATTTGCCGCCGGCCCTCTTCATCCACGGTCAGGTAACAAGTCTTCCAGGGATCGTGGCACGGCGGCGGACTGTATTGCACGCGGCCGCCGTAATGGATCTGCGTCCCCTCGGCGGCAAAAGGCAGCGGCCGATTGATCTGCAAGCCCAACTCGGCGCCCCGCCGGGAGGCCCGCTCCAGCCACTGGTCGGCCTTCTGTTTTTCATAGTACAAGGAGCTGTCGGCCTGGAGGTCGCGCTTGCCCACCATGGTGCTGGAGACATAATGCACGAAGGTGGCCGTGTCGGCGCCCAGCCGCGCGGCCAGCTCGCCGAGCTCGACCGCCTCCTCGATATTGTCGCGGGTAAGCACCATCGAGAGCGCCAGCCGCGGGTTCTTCACTCCCAGCTCGCGGCGCCGCCCGGCCAGATAGGCATATTGCTCGCAGATATGGTCGAAGCCCTTGGAGCGCATGAGCTTTTCCCACGTCTCCTTGCGGGCCGCGTTCAAGGAGACGTTGAACTGCGCCAGATGCCCCACCAGCTCGTCGCACACCTCGCGGTTCATGCGGATGCCGTTGGTGGAGAAGGTGACGGCCAGGTGCGGAAACGTCATCTTCAAATAGCGGTAACAGTCGAGGAATTCCGGGTTCATCAGGCTGTCGCCGATGCCGCCCCAGATGGCGAAGTCCTTGACGTATTTCAACCACGTCATCTTCTTCAGGTCGTCCAAGCCGATGTGGTCGCGCTGTTTCAGCATCGCCGGCTGATAACTGCAAAAGACGCAACGGGCGTTGCAGGTGCTGGTCATGTTCAAGCCCACGAAGGTGGGAAACGACTTCAGCTCGTCGCAGGCCAGCCGACACTCGATTTGGTTAAGCTGCTCGTTGAGATGCACCGGCTCGTCGGACCGAAGCATCTCCCGGTAAAGATCGTCTCTTCCCTTCAGCGCCAGTTGCCGTTCGCAATCGGGGTCGGCGACCAGATCCTGCAACTGTGCGAGACTGAAATCGGGACCGCCCAGGACCTCGATCAGCGACGAGCGAACCTCGCGCGTGCCCAAAATGCCGGCCAACTCGGGCGTGCCGGCGTGCTGCTGGCGGTGCGACACCAAGGGGACGAGCGTTTCGGCCGCCCGGCGCCAACCGACGCCACCCCGCAACAAGAGCCGAAACAATACGACCTTGAGGATGAAATTGCGCGTCACCACCAGCGTCGGGGCAAACTCTTTTCCCTCCACGCGCAACACGGAGAGATGATGATGAATGGCCTCGTCCAGCAGCGCAGCGGTGGTTTCCGGATCGGCGAAGGGCCATTGCAAGTTGAATAGTGCCACGCGATTGCAGGTGGCCAGTCCCAGAAGCGTGCGGAGATCGCCCCAGCGGCGCCGCTGCTTGACCAGCACGCGCCACCCCAACCGCCGCGCCGCCGCCTCGGTTTCGGGCTCGGGCTGCTCCAGCAGGAGGATGGCGCCCTTGATCTGCGGCACTTTGGCAAGCCGGTCGGCCAGGATCCGCAACACCGGCACGCCGCAGATCGGGCGCAGATACTTCGGTTTCCCGGCGGCCGTGAGCGGCTCGGGACAGCGCACGATCGCGACGACGCCGGCCGGCGTGGCTGGCCTTCTCGTTTCCTTCATCACAGCATACTCCTTGGGAATGCGAACGACCGCGGGCGAGCTTTCGATCGCCCGGTAAATTTCCAGATGCCGCTGGACCACCAGGTCCAGCGAGTGATGGCGGAGGAACCACGCTCGGGAGCGCTCGCCCAACTCGGCCGCCGCTTGCGGATCGCTCAGCAGGCGTTCCATCGCCGCGGCGATCTCCGCGGGGCTCTCGACGTTGAGCACCGGCGGATGTTCGGGGAAACACCAGGCGTGGTCTTCCGGCTTATAGTAGAGCAGTACGGGTTTCGCACAGGCCATCGCCTCCGGCGTGGTGGTGCCGAAACAGCCCAACACGAACTGGTCCAGGACCATGTCGGCGGCGTTGATGTACTGGGCCAGCCGCCGCTTGGGCAACGGTGGCAGCCAGACAACGTCGTCCTCCAACTTCAACTCGGCCAGCAACGTGCGGCTGCGCTCCATCTCTTGGCCCCAGTCGGCCAGGAACAGCTTGGCGCCGCGGCCGAGGCGTTTCTTCAACAGCGCGAAGCCGGCAATGAATTTTTCATTGCCCTTCAGCGCCCAGTTATGCCGGGCCACGGCGAAAATAATGTGCTGGCAATCGTGCTCGCGCAAAAGCTGCTCGCGCAGCGCGGAGGCGCGGGGGCGGAACTTCTCGCCGTCGACCGGATGGGGAATGAAGGTGCAATTGTCGAGCCCCAGGCGGCGCATGGCGTGGATGGCGTCGGCATTGGTGATGATGTTGCGGAAGGAAGTCTTGTAGGCCAGCGCAAGCAGGTTCCCCAGCAAGTCGCCCTGGAAGGGATGCTCTCGCATACTGCCGTGCTCGAAAGTCACGCGCGGAACGGCGGGCGTCAACAGCAACGGCCACATGGGCTCCCAAACGCCGTAAGTCTGGATGATGTCGTAGCGGCGAAACAGCTCGGCCAATTCGCCGGCGCCCTCGACGAGCTTGGCCAGATCCTTCTCCCGCAACGGCGCGAACGACGAATCGACGATCTGCCGATACCGGGCCATCAGGTGGCGATGCCACTCCTGGGCCGTCGGCGTGGTGGGGAGCGTGGCGGCCAGGCCGTTGTACAGTTCGCCGAGCCGAGCAGCGGGGATTTCCTCCCAGCGCCCCGCGCGCAGCAACTTCGCCATCGGCAGCGCCGCGGCGCCGTCGATGAGACGGTCTTCCACCACGCGCAACAAGTCTTTGGCCGCCCGCGTGCGCAGCCGCCGCCGGGCCGGACCGTCGAGTTGCTCGGCGTACCACGCGGGCCGCACGAAGCCCTTGAGGTCCACGTCCGACCAGTCGGGCACGTTCGGATCGGCGAAACCGCGGGGCTCAATGTCGGCATCCTCCCACTCGGGCTGCGAGAGGTAATAGCGGTATCCGTGCGTGTACACGTCGGCTTCGATGTCCGTCTGCTGCCGCAGGGCCTTGGCAATGTGGTAGGCATTGCTGGCGATATTACCGATGTGAAGCACTCGCAACGTCATCGTGGTCGCATCCTTGGTTAAAGCGAGTTTTCGCCGGCTTGAAGCTCTTCGATCCGCTGCCGACGGTCGGCCAGCGACTCCTCGACGGAGTCCGCCATCGGCCGGCCCAGCAGTTGGTGATATTGCCGCGTGGAGGCCAGGGTCATTTCCAGTTGCGGCACGGACGCTTCCGGCGACGACTTGTCCCAGCGGCGGCAGAACTCGCAATTGATCAGCGGGCAAGGACGGCGGTTGACCTCGCGGCGCATGAGGCGGAACACGTCCGAGTTCCACGTCCGCAGGAAATCCGTATCGTCCAGATCCAGCGGCGTCAGGTCGTGATGGTCGGCATTAACGCTGCAACAACACGATACCCATTTGCCCTGCTGGTGCGGATTGACGTAAACGGTTTGCCAGGGGGCGAAACACTCCACGGCGTCGGGGCGGCCTGCCGGCATGCGCCCGCCCAGGCCGATCTTGGTGGCCGCGGCGAACCGCGGCGGGTGGCCGAAGGGCACGCCCGCCCGCTGGAAGGCGGCTTCCGCCTCGTCCATGCCGCGATCGAACAGCTCGCGGTGGAAGTAGAGCGTGTCCTGACGCGATAGCCGCGGCTGCTCCCGCTGCCGCTTTTCCCACACGCCGTTGACGCAAAAATGGCTGACCCCCACGGTCTTCACGCCCAACCGCCGGGCGATCTCGGCCAGCTTGGGCAACTCGGCGACATTGGCCCGCGAGCAGACGTAGGAGAACGTCAATTCGGTCGGCTGCTGCTGGGCCTGGTTGATCTCCTGGAAGCGCTCGATGTTCTCCATCAGCCGCGACCACGAGAGACCGATCATGAGGTTCTCGTAGGTTTCGGGTGTGGCCGCATTGATGCTGATGTTGAGCAACGAGAGCCGGCCGGCCAGCCGCTGCGAGAGCGCGGGCGTCAGCAGCGAGCCGTTCGACGTGGTGTGCAGGCGTTGCGAGGGGTTCTGCTGGCGCAGCCAGTCGACGATGGCGGGAAAATCGTCCAGCAGCAGCGGCTCGCCCAGCCCACCGTAAAGGTCCAGGGTGGAAAGAAACCGCAGCCAGGGCATCCGCCGGACGTCCGCCAGCCGCAACACGGAGCGGTCCTGCGGGCTGTCGCCGTAGTAGCAAAAGCGGCAGCGGGCGTTGCAGGCCCCGATCAGGTTGACGGCCGCATAGACGGGATAGGATCGCAATTCTTCCCGGCCGGCTTGCCGCTCGAGCTCGTTCATCTGCGAGTTGACTTCATGCGGCCGCGGCGACGTCTGTCGCTGAAGTTCCAGCGCGCGCAGCTCGGCGTCCAAATCCGCGGGCGCGCAGGGCGCCGGCGGCTTGGGCCCGCCGGCGCCGGGAGCCCATTTGCGGATCAACCGCCGCAGAGGACGAAGGACGCTGGGCATGGGTTTCTCCAAATTCGTACTTTCGATGAAAACTGTGCCTTTGCAACCCGGTCCCCTCTCCCTCCGGGAGAGGGTTAGGGTGAGGGCGAATCGGCGTTGTTTCGGTTTCTGGTGGGCCTTCGCTTCGCTTGTCCCACCCTACAACTTTGGCAGGTTGGCAACCTGCCTCACACGATCAAAAAATGTAACGTCCCAGTTTGCGTTTGCGGGCGGCCTCCAGGATGCGGTTGTTCTGGCGGACGTGGTCGCCCATTTCCGCCAGCTTCTGTTCCATCACCGTCATGCGGCTGTGAAGGTAGTCGACGCGGGCCTCGACGGCGGCCAGGCTGGCGGTCAACCGCTCCGTCGTCGCGGCCAGACCGGCACTCACCCGCTCCGTCGTGGCAGCCAAAGCGGCGGTCACTTCCTGCGTCGCGGCAAGCTGTTGCGCCACGTCGTGCTTCAAGCCGGCCAGATCCAGATACGACGCCACCGGCGCACTGGCGCCGACGGGCGACTGGGCCCAGCCCAAGGGATCTTGATCCGCGGCGGCGCGGAAACCGTAATAGCAGGGGTGAACGTGCAGGACGACGCGGCTGCCGCCGGGGACGCCGCGCAGCAAGGCGATGGCGTCCTGCAGCGTGGCCTCGAAGCGAAACGGTCCGGCGGGATCGGTCGCCGCCAACACCCAGCGGTCGCGGCCCCGCAGCCAGAGCGTGTAGTCCTGGCCCCAGCGCACGTGCGGGTTGGCGTGCAGGTACTGCCGCATGTGCTGCTGCGGATCCACTTCGGCGGTCGTGCGGAGGTAAGCGGCCAGCTCTTCCGGTCGGGCATCGCGCACGGGGCGGGGGAAATTACCCTCGTAGCAGAGGCCCAGTTGCTCGGCCGAGAGGCAGCCCAGCGCGACCGGCTCGCCGCCAAGCTCGATGGTCGCCTGCGGGAGGACCTTGTATTGGCGAAAGACCTCGAAATTCTCCGCGCCGTAATAGGGAGCCGAGCCGTGGGCCGTCGTGCCGGTGATCTTCAACCCCTGGCTGCGGAGCCAGTCCAACTCGGTCCGTAAGGCCGCGATGCCATCGATGCCTCGTTGGCAAATGGCGAAGGGATCGGCGTGCAGGCCCACCTCGGCCCCGTTGGCTTGGATGCGGCGATACAGCGGCGCCGCGCCCTCGTAGCGATGGAAGAGACCGTCCGAATCGAAGCGGCCGTAGTAGTAGCTCGACGCATGGTGCAGATAGTAGGAGGCCGCCAGGCCGAAGGCCTGCTCCAATTGGCTCATTTCCACGGCACAAACCAGGTCGTGATCGACGTCGTGGCGGATCATCACCCGCACCCGTTGGGCCGCCAGCGGGGCGAGTTGCTCGGCCAGCGGCGCGACCTCGATGCGCGGCTCCGTTTTCAACAACAGCAACAACAGCGCGTATTCTCCCAGCGCGTTGGTCATCTCCAGCGGCACGCTCAGTGGGTAACAAAGGCGATTGCACTCCCGCACGACCTCGTCGGTCTCGGGACGGCTGGCAACCACGGTGTAGGGTTTGAAGGCACACATGATCTTGGTTCACCCGTGACGGCTATCCAACGGTGACCCGCCGATTGTTGTCCTTGGCGCGCCGATGGGCGGTCGCCGGCGCATAGCCGAGTCGCGTCATGGCGCCGCCGGCAATGGTCCAGAATTGCTCTTGTTCCTGGCTCGACCAGTCGTGCCACGTCGGCAGCCGCTGCGCCGTGCCGGTGCGATCCGCCACGGAGTTGATGCGACTGCGCAGCATCGGTGCGATGGTTTCCGCCGCGACGGCCCGCAGGCCGAGAAAATCGACCGCCGCCCGCACCTGCTCGGCAAGGTCCGCGGCCGAGTAGTCCACGCGCCGCCAGCGACTGGCGGGAATGGCCTGCAAGCGGTCGAGTGTGTACTGCGTGATGAAGGACCAATACCAACAGAGCATTTCGTGCCGCGACATGGTGGGCCAACGCGGGTAATAGGGATCCTGCGGCCCGGGGCGCGGACGGCTGTAATTGGAGGCGTCGGCTTCCAGGGGAAGTTGGGCCAACACGGCGCGGGCGCGATCGCTCAATTCCTCGGCGTCCAAACACTCGCGGTAGAAATTGCCGAACATCTCCCGGTGCCAATTGTGCATGGAGGCCACGGTTTCGCGGCCGTCGCGCGTGACCCATAGGAGCTTGCCGTGCAGAAGCCCGTGCAGTTCGGGGATGAAGGCCGCCAGCGTGTTGTTTTTCTCGCCGTAGATGGCGTGTTCGGCAAGCCCGCGCTCGATGCGCGGCGCCAGGGCCGTCCACAGGGCCGCTGCCGGATCGTGCAACCGCCCGTCGAACCGCTGGCGGCACTGGATGGTCAGGTTCGGATCGGGCTCCAGGAGGCAGGTGGCGTTTTCGGCCCGATCGAGGATGCGGCACAAGGAGGTCGTGCCCGATCGTGCGCAACCGAAGACGAAGAACAGCCGCCCGGCCTGGCCGGCACGTGCCAATCGCCGCCGCAGGCAGGCCTGTTGGAAGCCGTTTCTCGCCCCGTCGATCCAGTTCATGAACGTCATGGGTTGCCCTCTCCTTCTGGCTGGGCCTGGATGTAATAGCTGGTATCGCAGCGGCAATAGTCCGTGCGGGCGATCTCGAAGCCGGCCGCGGCGACCAGGCGCTGGAGGTCTGGCGACGTCCACACGAAGCGATGATTCTTTTCCAGTCCCAGCCGATGGGCAAGCTTTTCCCAGAACACGCCCGTGCGGCTGCCCGTGGTGAAGCTGTTGGCGAACCAGAACGTGCCGCCCGGCTTGAGGACGCGCCGGATCTCCGCCAGCACCCGCTTGGGCTGTAGCGTGTGGTCCAACACACCCAGGTTCAGCACGACGTCGAACGTGGCGTCGTCCCAGGGCAAACTCTCTCCCATGCCGTGGCAGAGACATACGGGGCGGTCCGGCGCGATGTCGAACCATTGGTCGATGGGATCGATGCCCGTGTAACGTCCGCCCAGCCGCTGGAGAAGCCGACCGATCATGCCCGCCTGTTGAAAATTCTTCAACATGTAGCCGCAGCCGACGTCGAGGATGGCCGCTTCCGGGTCCTGGGGCGGCTGGTAGAAACGTTCGAGGAAGTCGAGGTGCCAGCGCAAGTAGGCCTGCTGGCCGGCCGGCTGGCCCGGGCCTTCCCAGATGCCGTCGCGCCACCGGCGCAGCGTCTCTTGCCGCGTGACCCAACCACGGCGGCAAATCGGCACGTTGTTATCTGGGCGGTTCTCAGGCATGGTGCATGGGTGGTTCAGTGGGCGCAGGGTTCGACGCGGCCGCCCTCACCCCGCCCTCTCCCGGAGGGAGAGGAGAACTGGTGATGGCCGCCCGCAGGCGGGCCTCGATTTGGCCGCCGTCGGGCGTGAAAGCCGCTGAGATCGCGCGGTAAAGCTCGCGGTAACGGGACGCATTGGCCGGGTCGAAGCGGTCCACGCTCCGGCAGGCCTCGCAAACCGGGTTGAAGCCGCGGCCGTTGATGGTGCGGCGAACGTAGCGGGCCGCCGGATGGTTCCACACCCGGGCCAGAAAGGTTGCTTCCGACAGATCCTCCTTGGCATACTCGATGCGATAGAAGGCGCCGAAACAGCAGAACACCATCTCGCGATCGCGCTCCGCGCCGGGCAAGCAGGAGAGCACGCAGCTTTTCCAGGGCTTCTCGCACATCGGCACGGCACGGGCGACGCGGTCGCCGACGAAGGTACACGTGGGCGCGGCGTCGAAGGGCAGCGGCCGCGCGAGCACCACGCCCAGTTCGTCCGCCCGCCGCGCCGCCGCCGCCATCATCGCATCACAATGGGCGCGATCGAAATACAGCGACTGCTCCGCCGGCATCGTGCGGCCGCCGACCAGCGACACCGACAAGTAATGGGCGAACACGACCTGCTCCACGCCCAGGCGGTGGGCCAACTCGACGAACTCGACCGCCTCGGCCAGATTGCCTTTACACAGCACCATGGAAAGGGCCAGCCGTGGCTTGGACGCATCGGCGTTTTTCCGAAGTTCCACCAGCCGGGCGATGTTCTCCAACACCCGCGGAAAACTCCCCTGCCGCATGAGCGCGTCCCAGGTCGGCTGCCGGGCCGCATTGACCGAAATCAGCAGGTCATCCAGGGCGCCCGTATCCGGCACACTCCGTGTGCCGCCGCCAACGGCACACGGAGTGTGCCGGATACTTTGCCCGACGAATTGCCGGCTCAGCGATTCGCTCAGGCCGAGGCCGTTAGTGACCAGCGAGCAATGCAAGTGCGGATGGGCCTGCCGCTCGTGGCCGTAGATGTCGCCGAAATGCGGGTTGGCCAGCGAATCACCATAGCCGGCATTGAGGTTCAACGCCGAGACGTACTTCAGCCAGGACATCCGCCGCACGTCGTCCAGCGACATGAAATCGGCCATTCCGGCGGGTTTGGGCGTATAGTCGCAGAAGGTGCAGCGGGCGTTGCAGACGTTGGTGCTGCATAGCGAGACCGTCGTGGGGAACGACTGCAGCGTCTCCAGGCCCAGGCGGCATTCGAGATCGGCCAGGCGGGCGTTGGCGGCCGCCGGCGACTCGGCACCGGCCAGTTCGCGGCAAAGCTGCTCGTGCTGCGAAAGGAGTTCATCCGCGGGGGCCGCGGTCGCGACGGAAACGGTATCGCGACGGCCGCGGATTCTCATCATGGGTTTGCGCAACAGGGACATCACCCGCATGGCAAACACTCCGCGTGCGTGGTGACGGAAACGACCGTGCTGCGGAAATCGACTTCGCCGTTGAAGCGTTTCGGGCAGTGGACGGTGAAGGCGCGGCCGTCGCGCAGATGGTGGATCATCTGGTAATCGTTTTCGCCTTGGCGATGTCCCACGCCGCCGTCGAGGAGGTACGACCCCGAGTTCAGCCAACAATCCCAGGAGAAGAGCACTTCCACGATTTCACCCGCTTTGCCGGCCACGGCGGCCCCTTGCAGGAACGTGGCCGTGCCATAGATGACGCGGCCTTGCGTGTTTCGCACGCGAAAACCCATCGTCAGCCGCGGGCAGTCGCGGCGGCACAAGCAGCGGCTGCGCACGGTGTACGATTCGCCGTGGAACAACCCGCTGACGGGCGAGCCGTCGGCGTCGAGGATCGCCATGTCGAGGATCTCGGCGTCGGAAGCCGCATCGTCTTGGGCGCCGACGCGGAAGGCGACGATCGTGCTTTCCGCCGCCGCGGCGGGGGCGCTGTCGGTGACGGCCATTTTCGCGCCGCTGCGCTCTTCCTCCAGGAGTCTTTCATAGGCGGCGCCGACGCGACGCGGCTCGCCTTGCAGGAGCAGTTCACCGCGGTGGAAGAGCAAGGCCTGCGTGCAAAGATCGTAGACGATCCCCAGGCCGTGGGTGACGAAGAACACCGTGGCGCCGCCGGCGGCAATGGCGCGGATGCGTTGGTGGCACTTGGCGGCGAACAAGGCGTCGCCCGCCGCCAGGGCCTCGTCGATGATGAGGACGTCCGGTTCGACGCTGATGGCCGTACTGAAGGTGAGCCGGGCCTGCATGCCGCTGGAATAGGTTTTGAAGGGGCGGTCGATCACCTCGCGGAGTTCGCTGAAGTCGATGATCGAGTCGAGCTTGCCGCGGATCTCGTCGCGCGACATGCCCAGGCACATGCCGCCCATGGTGATGTTTTCGCGGCCGCTGTATTCCGGATGGAAGCCGGTGCCCAGTTCCAGGATGGCCGAGATGCGGCCCTGTACGACCACTTCACCGGCGGTTTTGTCGAGCGTGCCGGCCAGGATCTTCAAGAGCGTGCTCTTGCCGGCACCGTTGCGGCCGATCACGCCCACCACCTCGCCGCGGCGAACGTCGAAGGAGACGTCGCGCAAGGCCCAGAACTGCTGGTGCCGCGGCCTGCGGGCGAGCAACTCCCAAAAGATGTCGGCCGGCCGGTTGTAGACCCGGTACATCTTGGCGAGATGGCGAACTTCGATGGCCGTCGCGGAATTCATCACAGCACGCTTCCAAAACAGACCTTCAGTTTACGAAACACGCGATAACCGAGATAAAACAGGCCCAACGAGCCGCCCAGGAACACGGGCCAGGCCCAAGGATGCTCGAAGCGGCCGAAGTAACAGGCGTCCTGGTAGCACCAGGCCATGTAGCTGAACGGATTAAAGTGCAGCAAGGGGCGAAACGCCGGGGGCACCATTTGCGGCAAGTACACGACCGGCATCAGGTACATGCCGGCGATGCAGAAGACTTGCACGAAGTCCTTGAGGTCGCGGAAATAGGCCCCCACGGCGGCCAGGATGTAGGCGGCGCCGATCATGGCCAGGGCCTGGAAGAAAAACAACGCCGGCAGCAGCGCGTAGGTCCAGGGCATCCGGCCGTGGGTTAGCAGGACGTAGACGGCCAACAAAGCGGTGGCCACCAGTTGCGTGGAAAACGAGGCGATCACGCCCTTGACCGGCAAGACCTCGATGGGAAAGACCACCTGTTTCACCAGGTTGGCGTTGTTGACGATGACCGTGGCCCCCTTGGCCATCGATTCCTGGAAGGCCATCCAGGGGATCAGCCCGGCCAGCAAGTAGGTCGTGTAATCCAAGGGCAACTGCTGCGTGCCGCCGATCTTCATGCAGAAGACGTAGCCGAAGATGAACACGTAGATGGCCATCAGCGCCAGCGGGTGGCCGACGGCCCAGAAAGTGCCCAGCATTTGCCCGGCGTAGCGATCGGCAATTTCGCGGCGGGTCATGGCCCAGGTGAGTTGGCGATGCCGCGTGAGCAGGGCCAGCAGTTCCTGGAAGGCGTGCAGGTGCCGGCGGGCGCTGAGGATCGGCACGATGATAGCTTGTGCAAGCCAGGATTGTGGTGCAGGCGTCTCGCCTGCATCCTCGGGGCAGGCGGGACGTCTGCCGCGCGCGCGCAGCCGTAGGTCAGGCTGTGCCTGACACCCCGATTTGTCAGGCACAGCCTGACCTACGGCGCCGTCGATCCCTAGCATGGACATGCGACGCCTCCTGCGCCCAACGGCTGATCGACGAAATGCCGCTGCAACCATTCCAGGCTCAACAGCGACCAGATCAACAGGCGGTGATTCTGCCGGCCGGCGAAATGCTCGTTCAAGGTTTTGGCGATGAAATCCTGATCGAACCAGGGGCGCTCGACCGTCCGCTTGTCGAACAGCACCGACTTGAGGTAATCCATCGACGGCCCGCGATACCAGCTCTCGTCCGGCGGCGAGAAGCCCTGTTTGGGCTGGTTGGTGAATTCCTCGGGCAGGTAGCGGCCCATGGCGCGGCGGAGAATCCGCTTGCCGTCGGCCGAACAGACATGGCCATCGGCGCCGGCCGCCACCCGCGGCAGATCAACTTTCATCGCCGGCGGAATCTGCCAGGCCAAGTCGGCCAACTCGTTGTCCAGGAAGGGGACGCGCGTCTCCAGGCCGTGGGCCATGCTGATGCGGTCTTCGGTGACCAGGAAGCCGTGGAGGAAGGTCTTCATCTCGAAGTACATGGCGCGTTGCAGGAGGTTGTCGGCCAGACCCATTTCCGCCTGGTACGGCGGCGCGCCGGCCAGGATGCGGGCGAAGCTCTGCCGCGGCCCGGCATGGTGCCGCCACAACTCGGGTACCAGTAGTTGCGACCAATCCTCGGCCGGCAGCAGGCGATGCCAATAGGCAAAATACTGTTGGTCGAACTCCTCAACGCTGGCGGCCGTGAGCCCCTGCCGATAGCGCCAGGGGTAGCCGCCAAACAGCTCGTCGCCGCCGGCCCCGGCCAGGCACACCTTGACGAAGCGGCTGGCCAGCTTGGCCACATACCAGTTCTGGTGACACATGCCGACGCGCGGGTCGTCCATGTGCCAGGCGATCTTTTCCATGGCCGCCGGCATGTCGCCGGCGTGCAGCACGACGTCGTAATGCTCGGTTTGCAGCAGGTAGGCAAGCTTCTCGGCCAGCTTGCGCTCGTCGAATCCCTGTTCGATGCCGTTGACGTTGGTCAGGTCGAAACCGGCCGTGAAGGTCAGCAGGCGGGGGATCGAGCGGCCGGCCACGGCGACGATCGAACCGCTGTCCATGCCGCCGGAAAGATAGGAACCGATCTCGACG
>CAYYBU010000004.1:6550-20496 GCA_964469945.1 uncultured Planctomycetaceae bacterium | reverse complement strand
GTGCCGCCGTCCGATGGCGGCGACGTGCTGCCGCCCCACAGACTGCCGAAGGCCATGGCGCTCTTCGGCGGCGCGATCGGCTCCCACATGAAGCCGTTGGCGGCGCCCAGGGAGCGGCAGAGGAGCCATGCCCCTGTGGGATAGCTTTGCTGCCCCGTGCCCTCGACCACGGTGTACGTCGTGGCGGTCTCGACCGTATAACCGCCGGCCCCGCCGTTGGCGCTGGCGACCCAGCGGACCGGGTTGCCCGTGGCCGTGGCCGGCACGCCGCCGGAGGCCGCCGCCAAGGCCGCCGTGAGCACCACCCACAAAAGCGGCTGCTCGGCCTCGTCGCGGGCCGGCGGCGGCACGTTATCGAGCAATGCCCGTTCGTGCGCCAGGACCGCGGCCGTGATCCTGCCGGCGACGTCATTCGCGTCCATGTCAGGCCTCGTACACCCGGCACAGCAAGAGGGATCCGCTGGAGCCGCTGGCCGCCTGGGCGTAAGGCGTGGCGCCGGGCGTGAGGCGGAAGGCGAAACTCTCGCCGGGCAATAGTTTCAGGAGCATCGCTCCGCTGGTGGGGCCGATCAGGATGTAGTACGTCGGGTCGAGGTTCTGCACGTAGCACCAGCCCGCCGCGGTGACCGGCGTGATGTTCGGGATCAGGGCCGGCGTGGTCGTGACCGTCGATACGCCGCCATACGCGCCCGGGTTGGTCTGGACGATGGCTTGCGCGGCGGGGGCGGCCAAATCGGCGAAGAATCCGTTGGCGACGCGGAGGCTGAACTGGAAGTCGAGGCTACCGGCCATGGATCACGTAAGGGGTAAGAGGTTGAATTCCTGCACTTGCTTGAGCAGGTAGGGGATGAAGACGACGTTGGAGGGCGAGGGGCTGGCAAGCACGTTGCCCGTGCCGTCCAGGGGTTTCTTGTCTCGCGAAGCGGTGCCGTCCGCATTGGCGATCGGCAACGTCGAGCCATAGTTGGGCAGCGAGGAGTTGCTCTGCGTGGCCAGCCGGCCCTCGTCCAGAAGATAGGTCTGCCAGTCGTCGCTGATCGGGCCGCAGGGCGTGCCCCAGGGCGTCGGGCCGCCGGTGACGCTGCGGAGCTGATTGCCGCTCTTGCAGGCGATGGTGAGCTGCAGCGGTCGATAAGCCACCTGCCCCGTAGCGGTGTCCCGGTAATTGACTCTGCCGATCGAGATGGCCTTCATCCAGCCGCAGAAGGTGCCCACCAGCACGCTGTCGAGCATAAAGGGCGTGCGGTTGATCGAGTTGCGGTAGTTCAGGATCCAGCTCGGCAGGAAGGAGACGTTCTTCTTGACCGTGGCCACCCAGAAGCAGTCGCTGTCCGTGGGAGGCGTGTCGAAGGGCACGCCGGCGGAGTTGGTGATGCCGCGGGCCGGCGAGGAAAAATCGTACTCGAAGCGCCGCGAGAACTGCTCCGTGTTCCAGGTGATCTCGGCCGGGTCGTTGGCCGGCGATCCGGAGGCCACGATCGGATCCGTGGAATAGGTCACGGTGACGAGGAACACCACCTTGCTCTTGGGAAAATTCTTGATGTCGATCTTCTGGCAAAAGGCCTGGGCAAGCGTCGGGTGGGCGGCCCCCAGCGTGATCGGAGAGCTGTCGCTGCCGGGATTGTTGGTGTGCATCCAGTTGGCCACCGCGTCGGGCCCGTCGTAGATGCTGTTGGTTATGGCGCGGAAGCTCCGCGTCCGCTCCGAGCGGGATTGCTCCTTGCTCGTGATCGCGGCAGAGGCCCCGCGGCCGTCGTGGGTTTCTTTGAAGCTGATGACGCTCATGGTGCGCTAGCCGATCGTCAAGCGGTTCTTCGTGTGTTCGGAGATCTCGTCGAGGATTTTGAGCATCTGCGCGGTGTTCTCGGCGGTCCGCTGGTCCGGTGAGTTTTCCGGGTTGATCAGCCGCGCGATCTCGGCGTAGGACTCCGAAGAGCCGAACTCGATGGCCGAGACGGGCGAGGGGGCGCGGCTGGCCAGGTCCTCCATCTCGCCCTGCCGCTTGACCATCGCCATCTGGGCCTCGCTGGCCTGCTCGTGCTGCCGCTTGAATTCCACCACGAACCGTTCGCCCTTGGTCAACCCGGCCAGGGACAGGTCGCGGTTCTTCTTGGCGATCTCGGCGTCGATTTCCTGGCTGCTGAGCTGCTGGAACTTGGCCATGGCGTCGGCCGCCTCGGCGGCGCTGCGGCCCGACTTGGCCAGCTCGCCCTGGAACCGCTGCAAGGGGCTTTCGTCCAGCTTCGCCGCCGACTCGCGGAGCCGGTCCAGGGTCTCGTCGACGTGCTTCGAGGCCTCCTGCTCCGCGTGGGCCTTGAGGGCCTCGTCGAACTTCGCCAGCGCGGTCCGCGCGCCGGCGACGCGGCTGTCCAGTTCCCAGTAGGCGAGCCCCAGCGTGAGGATTCCCTCCCCCAGACCGACGTGCTCGCCCTCCGCGGCCTCCAGGTTGCCGGCCAACTGGCCGCGCTTCTGCGCGGCCGTGCGGTCGAACTCCTCGCCGTGCATGGAGGCCAGTTCGCCCAAAGTCTTCTTGAGCCGCTCGGCCTTCTCCTGGGCGGTCTCCGTGCGGCCGGAGAAATAGAGGTAGGCACCGCCGGCGGCCAGGGCCGCGGCCGCCAGCGTGATCCAGCCGATCGGGCTGAGCAGGTTCAGCATGAGCTGCTTGGCGATGGCCAGGTCCATGACCACGTGCAGGGCGTGATAGCCGTGCACCGCTTCGCCTATGCCGCTGACCATCCCGCCGAGGCTGCCCACGGTGTCGCCCAGGGCGGAGTTCGACGCGGCGATCCCGTCCCCCGCCTCCTGGATCGAATGGCCCAGAAAGCGAAAGGACCGCGAGGCCCCTATGCCGAGTCCGCTGGAGGCCCGCTCGAAATGATTGAGGCTCGTCGTCGCACTGGAAAGCCCGGATGTGAGCTGGCTCTCGTCCACGCCCAGGCCGACGACCATGTCGCCCATCGCCGTTGCCATGAAAGTTTCCTCGCTGCGATCGCTAGCCGGCGACCGGGACTCCGTAGTGTGCCGCCATCGTGGCCCAGGCCTGCTGGGGGCTCATGTTCGCCGCCGCGGCCGGCCCCTTCTCCGCCTTGACGGGGTCGAACATCTCGGGCTCGGCCTCGATCCCGCCGGCCCGGGCCAGCACGCTGAACCCCACCTTGAAAATTTCCCGTTTTCGGTGCTCGGCATCGCCCTCGATCCGGTCCAGGGCGACCTCCTCATCGAACTGTTCTGGCCTGAATCGCGCCAGGTATTGATCTACGGGGACGCCCGCCAGATGGGCCAGTCGCATCGCTAAACGGCGGCGGGTGTCCCGGCGGAGTTTTTTTCGATCTCCTCCATGGGCCGCTGTTTCGCCCGCACGTGGAGCTTGACCTCGGTATAGAGGTGCTCCACGTCCGCGCGGTCCCACTTCATGAGGCGGGGCACGTCGGCCGGGGAGAGCAGGCGATTGCCCGCGCCGTCCACGAGGCAGGCCACGATCCAGCGGCAATTCGCCGCCAGCATCTTCTGCATGTCGAGGTCGCCGCTGGTGTAATTGGCGGCCTCGACGCTGGCCGCCTCCTGTTCATCCAGCGAGCGGATGCGGCAGTGACCGCCGCGGACCGGCAGCGGGCCGACGATCTTGTAGCGGCGCTCGGTTGCGCTCAGCAGGGCGTCGCGGGAGAGGAGTTGCGGATTTTCTTCACTCATCATGGGTTCCTTGCTCATCATGGGTTCCTCTGGGTTCCAATAAAAATCAGGGGCCTTTGGATTTCCGCCGGCCCCCGCCGCGGCCGGGAACCCATCGCGGCCTTGGCTTGCTGTGCTGTTTGTCAGACGTCGAGAAATGCCGCCTCGAACTCGCTGGGCTCGGGCGGTTCGGCGTTGGGGCCGGGGATCGGCGTGCCGTCGGCGTAGTAGCCCGTCATGCGCCCGGCGTCGAAGTCCTCGAAATCCTCGGGGGAGATGCCGTGGTCGAGCCGCTCGAAGGCCAACCTGGCCGCCTCGGTCTTCTCGGGAGTCATGTCGGCCGCCCGCTGGCACTCGTCGTCGGCCGGCTCGGCGATGCTCATCCGCACCAGCAGGTAGGCGTCGGCGTGCTCGATGAGATGGCCGGCCGGCAGGATCCGGCCGGGTTCTTCCCCGCTGGACATGGGCCTGGTGAGTCGGCACTTCATGAGATGGGTTCCTCAAGAAAGGTAGGTGGGGTGCGAAAGGGTTTGCTTGACGACCGTCAAGCAACGCCCCAGGGTCAGCTCGCGCCGGCCGAGAAGGTGGGCAGGCCGGAGAGCTTCATTTTGAACTTGCCCTTCAGGCCTTCCTTCAAGGCCACGGCCACGCCCAGGCCGAAGCCGACGGCCGAAAAGGCCATGAGCTGCGCGTTGCTGAAGACGATTTTGCCCGCGACCGGCGAGGTCGGGGGCGAACTGATGAAGCCGAGATAGGCGATGTGCGAGGCCAGCGAAGGGTCGAAAAACAGCTCGCCGCTGACGTTGCCCGGCTCGGTCCGGCCCGTGTTGGTGTAGGGGATGCCCGGACTGCCGTTTTCCAGCGTGTCGGACTCGAACGTCTCGGTCTCCATGTCGCCGGCGTCGATGCTGAGCACCTGGCTGAGCGGCGTCATGACGGTGCTGATGGTGAGTTTCAGCGTCGTGCCTTTGCAAATAACTGTGGACATGATGATTTCCTTTCAATGGTCGGTTGCCGCTTGCCGATCGGCCGAGAACGGACAACCGCTACCTTCTTGCCCTGCCGATGTCGCCGGCCAGGACCTGGTTCACTCTTTCAACCATCGCGCTGAGCACATCGGGCGTGGCGGACTCGACCGCCCGCTCGATGACCCCCGCGAATGTCATCGATGAAATCCTGCCGGTGTGGTGGAACGCGTGGCCGCTGAATCGCCGGACCCTGCGGCCCTGGTACGTGCCCACCGTCTGCATGCCCGTGGAACGGTCCTCGGTGCCCAGCACGAACCAGTGGATGTTCGAGGCCGAAACGCCAACGCCGCGGGTCTCGTGGCCGCCGCCCTGCCCGCGGAGGTAGCGGGCGTGGGCCGTTTCCTTTTTCTTGGCCGTCTTCGCGCCCACGCCAAAGCCGACCTTCCCGGTCGAATCCTGGCCCTCTTTCTTCCGCAGCCGCTTGTTGACGGTGGCCCGCGCCGCCGCCTTGAGTTCGCCGCTGATCGGCAGTCCGTTGATCTCGCGCTTCACCGCGTCGGCGATGATTTTGAGGCCCGCGTTGACGCCGGCCTTGGCCGCCTTCTGGGCGGTCTTGTCCTTGAGCATGCCCATGGTCGCGCGGAGGTCGTCCAGGCCCTGCAGCCCGTTGCCGGCGCCTCGTTGGTAACCGCGGGTCCAGGCCATTACTCGTTCCAGAGCATGGTGAAGGTCATCACGTGGTCGTACCAGTACTTTTCGCTGCCGTCGTTCTTGGGCGTCTCGCTGTGCACCACGTCGTCGAGGATCGCATCGAAGGCGCCGTGATAGCCGGCCAGGCCGCCGCTGCCGCCATTGCTCTTGACCGCCTCGCACAGGGCGTCGGACTCGTCGTGGGTCCGGCCGCGGCAGGTGACGGTCACGTCGGCGACTACCAGGTCGCCGCTGCCGCCCAGATCGTTCTGTTGGTCCTCGCGGTCGACGTCCATGATGATGCAGGGCTCCGAGCCCGGGCCGTTGACCCGCTGCCAGGAGTTCCAGATCCGCACCGTCTCCGAATTCGTGCCGCCCACCAGGTCCGTGACGGCCTGCATGGCCAGCAGCGCCGCCTTGAGGGAGATAAAGAGGTTCATTCCGCGATTTCCTCTTTGGCCAGGATCTCCAGTTCCTCGTGCATCTCCTCCAGGTCGCGGACGCTCACGAAGTTGAAGATCCTGCCCTGCCACACGGCCCGCATCTTCGGCAGGATGCCTTTCTGGTACCGCATGTTGATGCGGCAGGTGATCAGTTCCTGGAGCTCCTTGGCGATCCAGCTTTCGCCGCCCGCGGTGGGCAGGATGCGGGCCCAGGCCCGGCGGAAGTCGCTGGGGGTCTGCGTCGTCTCGCCGCTGGCGGTGCCGCTGTCGGACTGCCGCTGGATCAGGATCCGCTTGCGCATCTCGCCGATCGGTGTGCGGTAGGCCATGACTCTCTCAAACCAACAGGTTCTGGCGGTTGCCGATGATCGCCCGGTCGAGGTTTTCCATGTCCGCGGCGGGGATGCCGCCGGGATTGATGTAGGCCAGCAGGCAGTGGTTCGCGATCGCTAGCTGCAAGGCGTGGGGCACCTTGCCGGGCCCGAAGCCGGCGTGGAAATTTACCGTCACGGCGTTCAACTGGTTCTTGGCGAAGGGCCAGACCTGCTCCGCGGCCGGGGCCACGCGGCAACTGGCCAGGTCCACCGTGTACTTCCCGGGGTCGAGCGTCGCCAGCTCGCCCGTCTGGACATCGATGAACTGGATCGAATCGATCGACGTGACGGGGTAGATCGGCTCGTTGATCGTCTGGTTGGGCAAGAAGAAATTCAGGCCCAGCGTGAGCAACTGCGGGAAGGGGGCCATCACCGGGTAGTATTGGTACCAGTTCACCGCCGGGAAGGCGTCCAGCACGAGCTGGTAGACCGTCTCGCTGAAGACCATGCGGCTGGTCCGCTCGACGTACTCCGTGGCGGCGCGCAGGAGGAACTCGGCGCGGTCGTCCTCGTCCGGGTTGTCGATCCGCAGCCAGCGCTTGACCCGTTCCAGGTCGATCACGTGCTCCGGCGACTTGCTGACGATCACGAGGGCCATCGGCCGACTCCGCACTCAGTACCAAGTACTCGGTTACTTCACGCCGATCCGCCGCTTTGCCTTGGAGCCGTCCGCGGCGATCGCCGCCGGAGTGTCCTCGGTCCAGTCGGCGTCGGGCCTGGCGGTCCGGGCGTCGCCGGGCTCGGGATTGGGCGGCTGGACGATTTCCCATTGATGGGTCGCCACAAGGACCGCGGCCGTGGCGTCGTCGGCGTCCCGCTCATAGCCGCGGAACTTACAGCCCGTGGGGCCGGCCATGCAGTTGGCCAGCAGGCGAATGCGTTTCATGATGGGTTCCTTAAAAGCAGAAGGATGGAGGGCGAAGCAAGGAGGAAGAGCAGGGAGCCGGGTCTTTACTCCCCGCTCCCTGCTCCCTGTTCCGAACTTCAGCTCACGTACGTGCCTTCGAACTGCAGGCGGACGAAGGCCTCGGCCATCACGGGCATGCCGTCGCAATATTCGCGGCCGATGAAGCCGACTTCGTTCGTGCCGGCATACAGCTCATTGAGCCGCTGCACGGAGAACTGCTCGACCAGGTCGGCGATGTGGTAGTACGAGAAGTCGCCGAGGATCCCGAAGAACGATCCCAGGGTGACGGTCGACGGGGCCCACACGTCGAGGATCGCCGGGAAGCCCAGCAGCATGTCGGGCTGGCCCACGATCGTGTTGGGCTGCCAGATGTAGCGGCCCAGGGTGTCCTTGATCGTGGCCACCATCATCATGATCGTGGGGTGGAAGACCCACTTGGCGTTCGCCCAGTACGGGGGCGGCAGCGCGAACTTGGCGTTCTGCAGGCCGTCCAGGCCGTTGGCGAAGGCCAGGTCGCTGGCCGCGATGGCGGGGATGTTGGCGGCATAGCCGTTGGTGCTGAACACGCCCAGGGGCTGGTTCGTGCCCGTGCCGACCATGAAGGCCTTTTCCTCGGCCACGCCGAACTTGTATCCCAAGCGGTCGGCGATGAGCCCGGCGATCTGCGGCAGGACCATCAGCTCCTTGATCGAGCACTTCACCAGCTTGGTCAGGACGTTCGGCTTCAGCTCGCGCTTGCCGGTCGTCATGCCGCCGGCCGCGTTGCCGCCGGTGTTGTCGTTGTTGACCGTAACGACTTCCGTCGTCCAGTCCGGGTCGTCGGGATTGGTCTCGACCGTCGGCAGGTAGCCGTCGGTGCTCTTGGTGAGCTTGCGGATGGTGGCCCACTTGCGGATCCAGACCTGGCGGTCGCGGGGGATCAGGATCTGGTCGATGAACTCGACGGGCGGGAGAAGGTCGTGGCCGCTGCCGGCCGTGTCGGCCAGCAGGTCGCGGTATTCGACCGTCTGCGGCAAGAGCTTCGCGACCGTCGAACGGTACTGGTCCTCGTTGGACCGCCGCGTGACGTAGTCGTAGAAGGCGTCGGAGTGCGCGGCGCTGTAGGCCCGCTTCTCGATCCGGCCGCGGTGGCCCATGACGGGCGCCGCGCTGGTGGTGACGGCCGGGGTCTCCGGCGCGATGGCCGTGCCGTGGGCCGCGACCTGCGTGTCCCACTGCCCCGCCTTTTCGAGCTGGGCCTGGCGGCTGTCGAAGCTGTTCCGCTGCTCGACCTCCAGGGTGATCTTGTTGGCGTCGGCGAAGATGCGGTCGTACTGGGCCTGATCGTCGGCGGGCATCGTGCCGGCGGCCTTGTTGCGCTCCAGGATGGCCCGGGCGTCGCCGACCAGCTTGGCACGCTTCTCCAAGAGTTCCTTGACTGCGGTGGACATGATTTGCTCCTTCCTCGGCCGGGGATGGAGCGGCGCAGAAAAGCAGCCGGGCGCATTCACCCGGCGAGGTCTCATAGGGATATGAAAACTCGCCAAATGGACGCGCCCGGCTTGGCGGACGTGTTGCCACTGTTGCTCACTCTCTGGCACGGTCGCTTGGGACCGCTTCGGCCGACGCCGCCAGAGCGAGCCTTGTTTCGCAGTAAAAGACTAGGTCACAAAACGGAAAAGTCAAATGGGACGGAAAAAGGGGTTGTTTCGGGCGAAATAAGCGGAGAGAAGGAAAGAAAAATGGGGGAAAGGAAGATGGAGCAGGTCCGGAATTGAACCGGGCAAACATCACCATTGTCAATAGCTAGTTTTCCGGATTGCCTTGTGCTATACTAGGGTCGTGAGATATTCCCCGAATCCGGCCCCCGGCGGCAATTTTGCTTCCGGGGGCTTCTTATTTCCGCAAAGGCGCTGTAGACTATCTGCCTGTAGGATGCTTCTCAGGATCGGCAGGGAATATCTCACAACCTCCCCGGCCCTTCTGGTCAAGCCTCCCGTTTTTCGTTCCGTGTCTAAGTCCGCGCCCATAGAGCGCAGAGAGGTCTTGAAATGGCGGATAAAGTCGAAATCAAGTGCGTGAACAAAACTGACCGCACCAACCCCCACGAGCGTATCCACTCCGTCGGCGGCGTTAACCCGGATGGGAAACGCTGGAAATTGTCCCTCGACAAAGCAATCGCTGGAATCGAGAACAATCAATGGACGTTTTGGACACAGGGAGGCGGCAAGGTGGCCAATGTCGTCATCGCTACCCATCTTGGGCACAAGTACCTGAAGACAACAGCGGACGGGGTTCACCCGGACAATCTCCTGGCTCTCCCGGAATGCCCATAATCATGTCGTAGGATGACTTGACGCCGGTTGGTTCGGTAGCCCAACCCAAGGCTTGCTGTGCCGCGTAAAGTTGATCTCGCCTCTCGGCGTTGCTGGGATCGACAATCGCTGCGCCCAGTCGTGCTAACTCTCTCTCTATGAAACCCACGATCTTCTCCTTTAGTTACAACGGTGGGGTCTTAATTACTTGCTTTGCCAAAGGTATAATTCCGAACGATTATTTCGGGAGAAATAGCGGGGGGAAAGGAAGATGGAGCAGGTCCGGAATTGAACCGGGCAAACATCACCATCCGGTGGATTGCGCGGCGGCGGGTAAACCGCCAGCCTCCCAAAATGGGCCGCAACTGCTTGTTGCAGGCCGCGGCCGCCAGGCCAGCGGCCCCATCTTCCTCTCCCCGATTTTCCTTTCGGCGGCATGGAACCGGCGCAAAGCCTCAGTCGTCAATGTTTCCTTCTTTACTTAGCCCACCAGCCGCGGTCGCGGACGTGATCGGTCTCGTCCCGCGAGGGAAGCTCGTTCTTGACGAAGTCCGGATTCGGAAAATGCAGCTCGCCGATGCCGGCGAACCTCATATGAAACAGGTCCTCGAAGGGCGTCTTGGCCTCGATCTCCTTGCCGTCTTTATCAAGCATCTTAACTTGCTCCGTTTCGTTGGGGAATGGTGACAAGTCCCGACGCTTCGGCGCGGAGGGCGGCCGCGTGCCAGGTCCGGGACATGGGCGTGCCGCGGTACGAATAGACTTCGGCCTTGCCCTCGACTCCCAGGTGTTGGCCGCAGTTGGCGCACAAGGCCCGCGTCTGCTCCGCGGCAAACTTCGGGTCGAAGAGGTCGGCCAGCCGCTTGGTGCGGACGCCCAGCCCCAGCACGCCGTCGATCGCCCCGCCCATGCAGCAGACCGTGTAGCCGCCGGCGTCGACGGAGATCCCGCAGTCCGGATCGGTGATCGAGGCGTGCGTCCCGCACGGCTGACGATCCCCGCCGAAGTCGCAGGGGGCCAGAAAAATGTCGCGGACGGGGTGCACTACGCTGCCGCCCTTGATCGTGCCCTCGATGACTTTTGCCAGGCCGCCGCGGCGGACCTGGTCAAGCCGCTTCTGGGCCAGCCGGCTGTGCCCGTTGGACCAGACCTCGACCCGCTGGGGGTCGCCGGTGAAATCCACGGCGACCCCCAGGAAATCAAAAAAATCCTTGTGCAGCGTGGGCTCGCCGCCGATGATCATGATCCGCGGGCACCACTTCAGGGCCTTGGCCTGCGCGCAAAAGTCCCCGGCATCGTCCAGTGTCATGTCCGGCGTCTGCGCGGGCAGGAAGCAGGCCCGGTTGCAGCCCGGGCAGGAGAGGTCGCAGCGATAGGAGAGGTGCCACTCGGCCTTGTCGGCGCGGGGAGTGTAGTCGGGCATGGAAGTATGAAAGCTGTGAAAGGATCAAAAGAACTGAAGGGTCAGAGCGCGGCGTTTGCGGTCTGGTGCATGACGACCCGCTCCATGCGTTCGCTGATCGCGGACAACGGGATCTCGGCGATCCGGCACTCGGCATCCAGCCAGCCGTAGCTCACGAGCAAGTTTTCGCCGCGGACGATCGCCCCGCAGGGAAAACAGGCGGCGACGCTCTCGGCGTCGTTGGGCCCCCAGGGGTAGCCAAATCCGTCCACGCTGGCCCCCATGATCGGCTCGGGCGTCATGGCCACCGGCTCGAAATCATCGTTGAAGGCCAGCACGCCAGCGTAGTAGACCTTGCAGGGTTTGCCGCCAGGCCCCGGCTCCGGGCGCGACGAGTGGAAGACGCTCCACCATAGATCGCCGCGGAACGGCGGGGCCCCGCCGCGGATCTCGCCGTAGTCCCAATGCACGCCCTGGCCCTTATGGACCAGGCGGATGCGGCGGAGCGTGTTTTCCTTGCTCAACTCCAGCACCGTAAAGGGCGCATGGTCGTAGAGACACAGCTCTCGCCCCTCGTGCCGGAAAGGAACCCAGTTCTTCTCCTGGCCGTTGCCCATGGCCCGCTGCACCGCGCGGTAGGCCTTCGCATCCTCCGGGTCGATCCAGGTCAACTGCTCGCGATTGAGGACCTGGCCGCCCTCGGCGATCTCGGCGCGGTGGATCGCGCAATGCCCCAAACCCAGCACGCCGACGTAGTAGGTCACGATCCGATCGGTCACCGGGTCAAAGATCGCCCGCGGGTCCTCGGCCACGATCTGGCTGCTGGACATGCCAAACAGCGGTAGCGGCCGCCCGAGGCGGAAATCGGGAAAGACTTCCAGCCGCCAGGCCATGCAGGGCCGGCGGCCGACGCGGGGAATGAGCCAGGTCCTGCCCCAGGCCTCGACCAGGGCCGGGTTCAGCCAATACTGGCCGCCGCCCAGGGGATAGCGGAGCTTGTGGACCGTGCCGGGAAGAAAGAGTTCGCTGGTCATGGTTCCTCGATAAAAAGCGGTATCCTGTTTGCTAGACGATGCCCCTTGAGGGCCGGCGGAATTGCACCGGCGTCTCCGCGTTGTGGTTACTCGACCGGGGCGCTCTCGGCCTGGGCCACGACGGTGGGGCTCACGTCGCTGCCGATCACCGGCATGGCGCTGAGCTTGGTGCGGCTCTCCGTGCAGGCCGTGCGGTGTTCGGCCAGGAGAGCCGCGTGGGCTGCCTCGGCCTGGGGGATCGCCGCCTCGGCGGCGTCGATGGCCGCGGCGTGGGCCGCGCGGGCCTCCACGGCCGCCCCGGCGGCCTCGGCCGTCAGCTCATGGTCGAAGCCGAAATCCTTCTGGGCCTGGTTCCAGGCGTTCACGGCCTCGGCGTTGCGAAGCTCGGCCTTCTGCATCTTGCCGGCTGCGGCCGAAAGGATCGACTTGGGGCTGCCGTCGTGGAACTGGCCGTTCTCGTCGTGGTGCGGATTTCCCTTTCCGCCTTCCGCATTGCGGGTCTCGACCGCAGCCTTAACCCGCTCACGGTAGTTGTAGCCGCCGACGTCGTAGTCGCCGGCATAGCAATCGGTTGCCGCCGCGCGGTGCATGTCGGCCGCGGCCTGGTGGAACTTCTCGGCGGCCGCTCGCTTCTCCGTTTTGGCGGAGGCGGCTGCCTTGTCGTGGGCTGCGGCGGCTGCCAGTTCCAGGGCCCGCGACGGTGCGCCGGTCTCCCGCTTGGCGTCAAAGGCCCGCTGGCTGAAGCGATGCGCCTCCCCGGCGTCGTCGCTGTGGGTCGGCTCCTCCCGCCGCTCGTCGGAGGTGGCCAGGGCCATCGGGTAACAGCGGTGTTCCAACTCGACCAGGTCCAACTCACGCCTCAAAATTTCGACGGACATGCCCGTCTCCTTTCCTTCTGGGGTTTCGACCTCGGCGGCGGCGGCTGCCGCCCTGAGTTCCGGGGCCTCTTGTTTCTTCTCTGCCGCCATCGCCTCTTCCAGGCTCCGCTTGGCGACCGTCACGTCGCTGGACTTGTAGGCCGCGTCAACGACGATCGAGATGTCGTCCAGGTCGGCGAACTCGCTGATCGTCCGCAGCCGGCTGCCGTCGGCGTTGACGCTCCAGGCGTCGACGCCCATGATGAAGCCAAAGCTCATGCCCACGTCGGTGCCGGAGACGGCCAGGGCCGCGTCGCGGGAGGCGGCCGTGGGCAGGGCCTCGATGCGGAAGGCCAGACCCTTGTCGTCCTCCCACAGCTTCAGCCGGCCCTTGTTCATGTCGCCCAAGACCTTTTCGACCTTCTTTTCGTGGTCCAGCACGGCAAACAAGTTCTTCTTGGATGCCAGGAACTTGCTGGCCGCGCCCTTCTTGATCACCTCGCGGAAGCCGCCCATGTCCTCCGAGGGGCTGTCCCAGGCGAAGACGTAGCCGGTGAAAACGTCGCCGCCGTCGTCGCCCTTCACGGCGCGGAGCTCCAGCGGCTTGCGGATGATGCGGGTTTCCAGGTTGGCTGCTTTGTCCATGGTTTAAAGACCTTTGCAAGAAAAAAGGGAGATTGCACCGCCAAGACGCGAAGGACGCTATGGTTTTGCTTTGCGGCTTCGCGAGCATCGCGCCTTGGCGGTAGTGACCGGTTCCAGCACGGCGAGGGACCTTACGGTCGATCGCAGGATCGTGAAGCTCTTGATGTTGGAATCCTTGGGGCACTGCCGCTGGTGCGGATCGGAATAGGTCCAGCTGGCGATGGTCAGCGCGGTCTTGTCGATCGAGAGCACGCGGCCGAAGGCCACGAACTCCAGGGGCACGCCTCCGCCCTCGACGTGATCGAGAAACGTCACTCCGACGATTTGTCCGCGTCTGACTCGCATGCTGGCTCGTGTCCTTTTACCGACGTTGGTCCCGGTGCTGTCTCTTTTTTGCCGAAGATGGCTTCCCAGTTCGCCTCGAACTGCTTTCGGCCGACCTGCATCGGCCGGCGTTTGCTGCCCTTGCCGTTGGTGCCCTGATAATTCATCACTCTTTGACCGGGCTGGCGGCCCGCGGTATACTGATGTTGGAGTTTCTCTTGCGGTTGGAGGCGCTTATGGCACCCGAATCAAAACCCGCTGACGATGCGGAGCCAATGGTTTTTTGGCCCATCGAAGTAGTGCCGCAGCCCGATGGGAGGACGGCGTATTTCACTCAGT
>CAYYBU010000004.1:0-6540 GCA_964469945.1 uncultured Planctomycetaceae bacterium | reverse complement strand
GCCCGAATCGACCAGGCCCAAACCGGACCAATGTCGCCAGGCCTCCGGCGACCCGGATTCTGCCTGCAAGGACTGAGGGTGCAGCCACGCTTTGCGGGCAAAATGTGCAAAGCCCTCGCGGGCGTCCCTGCCGGGATCCTTGGCCGCGGCAGCCTCTTCCGCCTCGAACTGCTCTCGGCCGACCTGCATCGGCCGGCGTTTGCTGCCCTTGCCGTTGGTGCCCTGATGATTCATCGCTCTTGCCGTTCGCTTGTTTCTGGTCTTGGGCGGCGGTATACTTTTCCCAAGTGGCGAGCCCTAGTCGTTTCGGACGTTACAGGCCGACGGAAAGCCACGTGGGCCGAAATCCTACGTGGTGGCAGCACCGGCCGCTGGGGCAGCCACCTTATGAACCGACGTGAGAGCAAGCTGCCCGCCGGCCCGTCCGCCTTTGCGGACCTCTTCCACGACGAAGATATGCCCGTTTATCCGCTTCTGGTGCTGGATGTGGTCATTGCGGTCTCTTGGTCTTCTCGGCAATAGCTTGCTAGAATCGGGTTTCGCGACGATCTCAGGGACCATGGCAAAATCGTCTTCCGTAACGGGAAGATGGTCCTTTCTCCATTCTTTGCCCAGACCGTGGCGGGACAGAATGTGATTGACTTCCGACTTGGCCGCGGAATGCACGCATCCGGAGACGTCCAGCCCGGTCTCTTTCTTCAGTCTCTTGGCCTCGGCCTTATCTACCAGGCGGTACTTTTGCGGGCCTTTGTCCTCCTTCGAGCGAACGATCTCCCGCATCAAGTGCGACTGCTGGGACGGCGTCAGGCCGGGATCGGGATTGGAAAATTTCCTCGCTGGCTTTCCCTTGTCGGCGCCTCCGAAGGAGCCGCCTGCGTCCGCGCTGGCAAACAGCCCCTTGGCATCGTGGTTCTCGTTCATGCGGGTCTCAGCCGCAAAAGCCGGGCGCCTGCCGCGCCTCGCCTCCTTTCCCGTCCGCTCGATTGCTGAGATCCACTACGTTCCCCAGGCCGGCGATGCCGCAGCGGCAGCCGTCGCCCAGGGGCGGGTGGTGCCGCGGCGGATCGGAGGCGAAGGGCTGGTCGATCGGCACGGCCTGGCCGTCCAGGGCCCGGCACTCTTCCGGGTCCTCGGGATTGGCCACCCAGCGCAATTGCGTGCAGCCGGCGGCACGGTAGGCCGCGCGGGCGAAATAGTTGCTCGCCTGGCGGACCTCGTGGGGCATCCGCCCGGCAAAGGCCGCCGCGAGGCCCTGGCAGCGGGCCTCGATGGCATCGGCCACGGCGTTGGGCTCTTGCTGGCCTGTCATGATCGCCGTGAGGGCCGCTTTGGCGGCCTCGACGTGGGCATCGCCCAGCTTCTTGGCGTAGGCCCCGGCCGCGGAATCGTCGGAAAGCTGGAAATCGCCGCCGCCGCTGTCGCGAAGCTCCTCCTTGACCGTGGCGGCGATTTGCGATCGCAGGCCCCACAGCCCGGGCTCAAAGGCCTGCTGCACGTGCTCGGCGTGGCGGGCGTAAAACTCGTTAGCCCGCTTCTCAAAAGCCTCGGGATGGCCCTCGCGGAGGTGTTTGGTGTAGCCGGCGATCGCCGCCGCCTCCTTGGTGGCCATCCGCTGGGCGGCATCGACGAAGATCGGTGCGATCGAGAGCTCGACGGCGTCGCGCTGCTCGATGGAGCGGCGCTCGATCGTGCCCGCCGGGATCGACCTGGTCGTCGGCTCGGTCGCCCCGTCCTGGAGCTCCTCGGTCGTCGGCTGGCCGTCGGACCCCTCGGTCTTCGTCGCCGCCGTCTTTCCCGCTCCCTGTTCCCCTCCCCCCGCTGCCTGCTTTTCCCCCGGCTGCCCGGGCGCCGCGTTCATGTTCGGCGGCGGATAGATCGTGCCTTCCACCTCGGCCGGCAAGCCATCCTCGCGGCGGGCCTCCGCCACGGACATCCAGGGACCTCCCACGGCCGTGTGCAGGGCATTTGTGCGGGCCGCCGTGTCGGCGGCGTCGAGGGCCTTCAGAGCCTTGTCGTACTCCCATTCGTACTCCTCGCCCTCGCCGGCCAGGGGCGTGAGCTTCATGTCCGCCTCCTGACGCCAGCACTCGGCGATCGGATGCAACGTGTTGGTGGACAGGGCCAACTGCTGTTGCTCCGTGTTGTTGAAGGTCCCGCTGGAGAGATCGCCCAGCACGGTGGGCGGAACGCCGATCATCAGGCAGATCTCGAAGATGCTGAACTTGCGGCTTTCCAAAAGCTGCGCCACCTCGGGATCGACGCTCGTCTTGGTGAACTTCACGCCGCTGTCGACCAGGGCCAGCATGTGGCGGTTGCCGCGGGAAGAATAGCGGTTCTGAAAATCGGTCTGGTACTTGAGCACGACGTCGGGCTTGAAGTGCGCGGGCAGCTCGACCAGGCCGCCGGAGACGGCGCCGTTCTTATAGAACTCGCCCGTGAACTCGCCCTGGGCCTGGGAGATGGCCAGCGTGTTCTCGTGGAGCTGCACGATGTTGTAGCCGCTGACCCCGTCGAAGCCCGGGTTGCCCTTGATGTGCAGCATCTCGTAGGGCAGGAAGGTGGCCCGGCCGCCGTCGATCTGGTAGATCAACTCCCAGGGGTTTTCCGGGTCGTCGCCGCGGACCAGGCGGGGCATGACGCGCGACGGGTGCAAGGGATAGAGCCACACCGGATCGAGGTTGTTGCGGCGGAGAATCCAGGCGTAACCGTTGCCCCAGCCCTTGGCCCACGACGCCAATAACTCCCAGAAGCTGAAGGCGGAAGTGTAGTTGTTGGCCTGGCGGGTCAAAAGGCGGTGATGGATCCCGCGGTAATCGGTCTTCTTGCCGGCCGCGTCGGTATGCCTCAGCCGCCAGTGCCGGCAGATCTTCGCCATGTTCTGCGAGATGACCTCGATTGCGCGACGAAAGACGTAGTTGCAGTCGGCCGAATAGTTGTCGACGCGGATCCCCGTCGAGGTCAGCGGGTAGTTACCGAACAGCGTGTGCGAGTCGTTGATCGGCACGGGGCCGAAGGACTGCGCGCGGCGCTCCAGGCCGGTCCTACGTCGAGTCGTGTTGCGAATCACGGGGATCCCTTTCTTGGGCCCTTTAGGCGATCTGAAGCCGCTCGGGCCATTGGATGCCTTTTAGGCGAAAAGTATTCCGGGCAGGGTGTCGTAGATTGAGCCGCCGGCGGCGGGTCCCGTGGGTCCGCCGGTTGCCCGTCCGATGGCCATCACCATGGCCACGGCCAGGTCGATCTTTTCCCTCGATCGCCGCTTGTTGAATCGCCGCCGGCCGCCCGTGTCTTGCAACAGCACGGTGTTGGAAACGCACCAGCGGAGGACCTGGTGGCCGCCGTGGCGGAGCTTCTTGTCGAGGATCATCTTCTCGGCGGCCAGGATCGGGTCATTCATGCTGCCGCACCGCTGGTCGTGCTCGATGAGCTGCCCCTCGTTGACAAAGCCGTCCTCTTCCTTGAGCTTCGTGAGCAGGTAGCGGGCGTTGTTGGGGTCGAAGGCCACCACCTGGATGTCCCAGCCCCAGGCATCGCGGGCCGTTTTCAGCGTCTCCCGCAGATCGTCGTAATTGACCGAATCGCCTTCGGTGAGCCGGATCAGGCCCATCTCGGCCCAGGTCATGTAGGGCACGCGATGATCGCGGGTACGGCCCATGGCGTTTTGCCGCGGGCACCAGGCGAAGCATAGCAGGTCCAGCAGGCCGTCCTTCTTGCCCTCCTCCGGGAAGGCAAAAACCATGGCCGTGAGGTCGCTGAGGCTCGACAGGTCGGCCCCCACGAAACACTTGCGGCCGCGGAAGCGCTCGATGGCCGCCGGCGTCAGGCCATGGCCGTCGTAAAAATCGCCGCCCGCGCAGGCCTGCCACTTGCTGCCATCGTCGGTCGGCAGCCACAGGCTGCTGGTGCCGACGTCCTCATTGCAGCGCTTGCGGCGGAAGTTGGCCACCGCGCCGGGCGATTCCTTGGCCTTCTGCGCCAGCCGCCGCAGGTCCTCGATGTTCACCGAGACGCCCAGGTTGGGATTGGCCTTTACCCAGACGCGTTCATTCTGCCAACTGTCTCCCTCGTCCAGCGTGAAAATTATGCCGAACCAGGTGTCATCCTCGACCGTGCCTGCGAGCACATCCTCGGTCCGCTTTTTCAGTTCCGCGTAGATCGACAACGGCGAGCCGTCGCTGGCCGTCGTGATGCCGATCAACAGCGGGTTGTCGCGGGCCCCGGTGCCGCTCTCGATCACGTCCCAACAATCGCGGGTCTTGTGGGCGTGGACCTCGTCGATGACGGCGCAGCTCGGGTTCGTGCCGTCCAGGGTGTCGGCGTCACGGCCGAGCGGCTGGTAGGTGGATTGGGTCGATTCCACCGCCAGGGCCCCGCGGGAGACCGTGATGATCTTTTTCAACGACGGGCTTTTCAGCACCATCTTGCGGGCCTCGGACCACACGATCTTGGCCTGGTCGCGTTTGGTCGCGGCCGAGTAGACCTCCGCCCCGGCCTCGCCGTCGCAGACCAGGGCCTTGAGGGCCGCACCCGCGCACATCGTGCTCTTGCCGTTCTTTCGGGCGACGGAAATGAAGACCGTGTTGAACCGACGCCGGCCGTCCTTTCGCTTCCAGCCGTAAACGCACCAGAAGATAAAAAGCTGCCAGCCTTCCAGGCGGAGCGGCTTGTTGGCCCACTTCCCTTTGGAGTGCGGCAGGCACTCCACAAACCCGATCGCCAGCCGCGCGGCCGCGGCGTCGAACCACAGACCGCGCTTGGCGGCGATTTTGAGGTCTTTCACGTGCCGCTTGACGGCCAGCTTGACCCACTTGCAGGCCACGATCTTGCCCGACGCGATGCCCTTGATGTAGGCGGCGACGCGGTTGTCGATCGTTTCAGTCGTGGGTTTGGCTGCGGTCTTTTTCAATTTGCGGGGGCCGTCGATTCGGCGATCAGTTGCGCGAGGATGTCAGGCTTCTCCTTGGCATTGCCGATCGCCAGGCCGGCCCGGGCGCTGGGCGTCATGCCGAACTGCACGAGCAGCTTCACGACTTTGCCCCAGGCCTTGTTCATCACACCCACGGCCGGATGTTGGATGATGTTTCCCTTGTCGGTGAAGGTGATGAACTTCACGCCCGACTCCTCGGTCCGCGCCGCCTCTTCGACGATCGAGCGGCACTCGCAGTACTCGGCCAGGGCCTCGCACAGCAGGGCCAGGGCGACCTGGTCGAGCCGGGTCAGCAGGCCGTTGTCGAAGAGGCACTTGGCGATTTCCTTCCAGTAGGGCGCCGCTGAGCGGGTCGCCCAGGAGGGGAACGGGGGGATCTCCGCATCGGGCGTGGGCTCGTTCTTTTGCCGGCAGCGTTGCAGCGTGCCGGACCGTTTTTTTTCCGCCGTCGGCTTTGGTGGTCGTCCCCTGGCTGCCATCCAGACCCCCCCTATTTTTTTTTGCACGCGCGCCCGAAAATCTAGCCATGCGGTTCCAGCGACCCATGAAAAAAAGGAAGCGACCCACCCCCCGGGGTGGCAAGCAAGCCAAGCTCTTCAGCTGCGGCGGCCCGTCTTCCGCATGTGGCACGATTCGCACAGCAACACGACGTTGTCCGGGTCGAGCCGCAAAGGATCGCCTGTCCCCTTAAACGCGATGCGATGATCGGCATGGATGCGGCCGATGATCGGCAGCACGCAGTCGCCGCAGATCGCCACGCCGCCCTGCTCGGTCTTCCGCTGGCGGATGATCGCCGCGCGGAGCCGCTGCCAGTCGGCGCCGTAGCCGCGGGATTGCCGCGTGCCGTTGCGGTTCGACCAGCCGCTGGTTTGCACCGGACCGCAGACGCTGCACACGCTGCCGTGGACCAGGCCGCGGCAGCCGCTGCGCTTACAGAGCCTGGCGGGGGCGGTGGGCATGTCAACTGCTAGGCGGATCGAGGCACTCGGCGACGTCGATCGCGCCGCCGATGGAGGTCGAACGGTAGCCGCTCTTGACGATCAGGACCTGGTAGCGATACAGCTTGCCGGCGACCGCGAACCGCCCGCTGTCGGCGCTGGGCAGATCGACCTCGATGAGCTGCGTGCCGGTGGGAGTCGTGGCGTAGCCTGGGAGCTGCACGATCTCCCGACCCTCTTCCGTGCAGGCCGTGAAGATGATCGTGGCGCCGGCCAGATTGCCGCCGGCCCACGTGCCGCTGGGGTTATTCCATTGGAGGGCATTGCCCGTGGCGCGGAGGTAGTCATCCCACTGCGTGATCTGCTTTTCGAGCGTGGCCGTGTTCGGGCCATTGGTCGCCACGGGCGATGAGCCCAAAAGCGAATAGCCCGTCTTGTCGCTGTTTGTGCCGACAGTGACGGCTCCCCCGGTCGTGATCGCCAGGGAAGCAAAGTTTGTGGGAAGCGTCGGCAGGTTGTTGGCCGCGATGCCGGTGTTGTTGAAGGTCACGTAGCCGCTGGAATCAATGGCCAGCGAAGAGAACCGCGTGGGGAATGCCGGCAGGCTGCCGCCGTTCCACTGGTTCACGTTGACGTTCGGATTGCCCGTGACGGCCGCCGCGTTGACCCAGCCGG
>CAYYBU010000003.1:0-20531 GCA_964469945.1 uncultured Planctomycetaceae bacterium | reverse complement strand
ACAATGACGCTTTCATCGTCGATTGCGGTAGTTAATTGTCTTCCGACGCCTTAGCAGGCATCTTCAGCTTTCCCCGCCGCGCAAACTCGTTTATAATTGCCCTCTGCGGCGGAAAGCCAAAAGTACTCGATACTTTCGCAAATCAACCCCCACATTGCCCTCCCTCCCTGGAATGGAGTTCTCTGTCATGATACGTCTCGTTGCATCCTGTGTAGCTATGCCCTGTCTGGCTGTCTCGCTGCTGTGGGTCGGCTCGGCCGGGGCGGAAAATGAGGGACAGGCCGATCTCGACAAGGCCACCCAATTGAAAGTCAACGCCGACACCCTCAGCGATCTGACCGAGGTCATCAATCTGGCCGATAGCGCGCTGAAAAAGGGGCTCGATAAGTCCAACCGCCAGTTTGCCAAGAACATGCTGGCCTCCTCGCTGAGCCAGCGCGGCTCGGCCATCTGCGCGGCGGTCTTCGGCGCCGCGCGGCCGGATGCCAATTGGCCGCAGTTCCGCAAATTGGCCCTGGAAGACCTGGAAAAGTCGCTCACGATGGACCCCAAACAGCCACAGACCTTGCTCTTTGTCGCCAAGCTCAACTTGCTTCCCCAGGGCGATACGAAGCGGGCGGCGCAGGCCGTCGATGAAGCGATCAAACTCAGCAGCGACGAGCCGCGATTGCGATCCCAGGGACTTCTGCTCCGCGCCGGACTGCAAAAGGAACTCAAACAGAAGCTCGCCGATCTGGACGAAGCCGTCCGCCTGGCTCCCGGCGACGCGGCGGCCATCCGCGCGCGGGCGGCGGTCCGCGCCGACAATGGTCAACTCGGACCGGCCTTGGAGGATCTCAACAAGGCCATCGCATTGGAGCCCCGGCATGGCCTGACCTACGAGGCCAAGGCGATGGTGTTGACCAAAATGAAAAAGTACGACGAGGCCCTGGCCCTGTGGGACAAGGTGCAAACGCTGGCCCCCGGCAGCGCCTTGCCGCTGATGCAGAAAGCCAGCATCTATGGCCTGCAAGCCAACCTGCCCGCCGCCCTGAAGGAACTCGACAAGGCCAACACGGCCGACCCGGGCAGTCTGGCGGTGCTGCTGCTGCGGGCCGGCATCGAGGAGGAATTGGGCGACAAGGACAAGGCGCTGGCCGATGTCCAGCGGGTGCTGGAATTGCAGCCGGACCTGCCGGAAGGCTTGCGCATGCACGCCATGATGCTGATCGGCCGCGATCAATTCGACGCCGGCATCAGCGAACTGGAGAAACTCCGCAAGCTGGACCCCAAGAACCTGTTGACCCTGCTGGAAATGGCCACCGCCTACAACGCGCAGAAGAAGTACCAACAGGCGATCGAGATCTGCTCCGCCGTGCTCGCCGAGCATCCCGAGCAGGCCGACTTCCTGCGCAGCCGCGGCGACGCCCGCTTGAACCAGGGGCAACGCGCCGACGCCATCGCCGACTACGACAAGGCATTGAAGCAGCAGCCCAAGGAAGTGGGTGTGCTGAACAATCTGGCCTGGGTCCTGGCCACCGCCCCCGAGGACAAGCTCCGCGACGGTAAGCGATCGCTGGCGCTGGCCACCGCGGCCAGCAAGTCGACCGACTACAAGCAGGACTACATCCTCAGCACGCTGGCGGCCGCCTATGCCGAGACGGGCGACTTCACCAATGCCATCAAGTGGTCGACTAAGGCCGCCGAGTTGGCCGCCAAGACCAAGGAGCACGGCGCCGCCCTGAACAAGGAATTGAGCAGCTACCAGGCCCACAAGCCCTGGCGCGAGGCCCTTCCCGAGCCGGAGGAGAAGAAAGAGGGCAAGAAGCCCTGAATCGCCAGCGCCTTGGAGTGCGGCGACCGTGTCGCCGCTTTCCTTAGTTCAGGCCGAAAAATAATCTCCCGATTTGCCGTAGCGGAAATAGAAGCCCGAAGCGCAAGCGAGGGGGCCCTACTCTACGACCTTCGCTTGCGCTTCAGGCTTCTATGGAGGCGGTCTCCTTCAAGTAATCAGGGAAGTTATTTTCCGTCCGGCCCTTGGGAGGGGCGTCTCTCTCCCAACTCCTCCGGCAGCGCCAACTGTCGGCGCAATTGGCCCACGTGCTCCTGGAGCACGATCAACTCCTGGCGAAATTGCCGGCTGCGGCGGCAGGCGTCTTCCCAACCGGCGAATAGCCCGGCAGACGGCTCCGCGCCGGCCCAGCCTTCGGCCAATTGGTCGATCTGCCGCGTCAGGCCACGGCGCAACCGCCGCGTGAAGGCGCCCAGCAGCAAGAGGCACCAGAGCAGCAGCCAGATCGCGGCACACAAGTAGGCGTCGAGTCCCCACACCGGCACGGGTTTCTCTGCCCACCACGAATCGTAGAAAAAATTCTTTCCCAACCGATACACCAGCATGCCTAGCATAGCCGCCAATAGCAGCTCATAGCGCCAGCGGGTAAACCAGCCGGTGTGGCGCTCGGCCAGGCGGGTCACCAGGCCATCGAGTTGTGCGGAAACGCGGGCGACGAAATCCAGCCCCGCCCGATCGGCCTCGGCCGCGACCGTCGCCCGGCTGTCCGGCAGTGGAAAACCAGCCTCAACGGCGTAGCCCTCGAGCACGATCGCGGCCGTACGGAGTTGGCCCTCGTCCCAGCAGCCGGCCACCGCCCGGGTGACGCCGCCGGCAGCATGGCGTTGGCGACGCTGCTTCTGCCAGGCGCGGGCGCTTTGAGCGGCGCCCCAGAGGGCCAGTTGCGCCGGCGTGCGGGCCCGGTACAGCAAGGCCCCGGAAAGCAGAGAGCCCAGCCCTTGATAGACGCGCAAGACCAACGCGAAAGGGCTCAGCCCCCAGCGCGACGCCACCTGGCCGAGCAGGCGATTCTCCCATTGGCGGCGGCTGCCCAACAGTTCGCCGCGCGTTTGCCGCGCCAACCGCCGGGCCAGTTCCAGCCGCTGCTCTTCCATGGCCGTCTGCAAACGCTCGACCGGCGGCATGGCCCGGTCGAGTCGTTGCCGGCAGTCGTCGAGCATTTGTTCGGCCAGATCGAGGAAGTTCGCCCGGCGGATGCGGGCCGCGGCCGCGCCGGCGAGTTGCCGGGTGAGTAGATCGCGCAAGGCGGCGAATTCACCCCGCGGCGCAAGCCCTTGTTGGGCGTCGGCCAACGCGGAGAGCGAATCGACCAGGAACAGCGGGCCGGTGGCATAGTGCGGGGCCAGCGTCTGCCGCCAATCCGCGCGAATGTCCTGTTCCTGGTCGGCATGGGTTTGCACGAACACCAGCCGAGCGCCGTCGGCCGCGGCCGCCAATTCCTCCGACACCCGCGCGCTGCGGTACTTCTGCTGCGTGGTGGTGACCAGCAGCACATCGCAATGCGGTAGGATTGCGCGCAGCCGCGCCAGGTTGCTGCCCGGCGGAGCGGACTGGGGACCGTCCCAATTTTCGTCCGTCGTCTCCGCAGGAGACGCCGAAAATGGGACTGTCCCCTTTGGCAGCGCGTTGCCGTCTTCGCCCCGCTCTTCGGTCGTGTCCGGGTCGGGGCAATCCACCAGGACCAATTCCGCCAGCGCCGGCAGATCGCGCGAGACCAATTCGACGCTCGCCGGATCGATGCCCAACATCTCGGCCGTCAAGCCGGGACGACAAACCAAGGTGGGCCGCGCGGTGGTGGGACGCTGCCGGCCGGTACGGACCACTTCGGCGCCGGCCAGGGCGTTGGCCAGCGCGCTTTTGCCGGTCCCGGTGCCGCCCAAGGTGGCCACGACCAGGGGCGCTTCCAGCCGCAATCGCAAGGCGGTCGCCCGACCGGCCAGTCGTCGCACCAACGCCCGGCAACTTTCGGCCGGCGGCCAGCCGGCCGGCGCATGGGCAGCCCAGCGGTCGAGCCGCTCCAGCAGAGCGTCGATTTCCGCCAGTAGTTGCAAGTAGGCCAGCTCGGGCAGTGCCATCGGTTCCATCATCATTGTGGGGTGCGACGAGCGGTGCGAAGGCTCGCTAAATGGAATTGCATGATTTCAGGTGTAGGGAACGCCCTCCGTGGCGTTCCGGGCGTACCGGCAAAACGGAACGCCACGGAGGGCGTTCCCTACAGCCATTCCTCCGGGAATCGTGCAACGCTATTTGGAATGCCAATCGCTATTTTCCCGCGTTCACCGCGGACTTGGAAACGACCTCGATCTCCTGGTAGACCGTGTTCTCGAAACCATTGGGAGGCTGAACCGCCCAGAGCAGCCAGCGCCACGAGCCAAGCGTGGCGGCGCCGGCGCCGCGAAGCGTGGTCACTTGCCAGGCGTCCACGGGCTGGCCGGTCGTGTCCACGCTGGCAATCGGCGTGAAGCGCGTTCGGTTTGCGGTGTTCCAGCCGGGGTCTTCCTTTGCGTTGCTGCCGTACAGCATGAAACGCTGCGGCGCGCGTTGCGACGCTTGCCGGTAAGACCACGCGCGCACCTCGCCGACTTCGGTGCTTTGGCCAAGATCGGCCTTGTAACATCCGTCGCTCACGCCATTGGCAAACACCGGGCCGAAATCGGCGACCAGTCTGCCATCGCCCAAATCCGCCGCCGGGCCGTTGTTCGGGCTCGGACGCGCGCTGAACTTGAGCGTCAGGACGCCAGCCGCGCGCGGTTGCACGGGCAGTTGTTCCGGCCGATCGGCCCGGGCCACCGAAAACCAGAGGTAGTCGGCAACCTTGACGCTCTCCTTCCGCTGCGAACGAACTACGGTAATCGACAGCCGCTTTCCCTGGGCTCGGCCGACGGCGGCAAACAGCTCCGCGATCGACTTCACCGCTTTGCCATCGACCGCCTGGATGAGGTCGTGGTCGTGAAAGCCGGCGCGGGCGGCGGCGGTTCCGGCGGGAACTTTGGGCAGATTGACGCCGCCCGCCTCGCGCGGCACGCCGAAGACGGAATATTCCTCGCCCTGCAGATCACGAATGGCCACGCCCAGCCAGACCCCGCTTGCCGGCGCCGGCGTCGGCGATGGCGACGCGGTTGCCGCGCTGCCGGCGAGCCTGGGAATCTCCGGCGTCAGCGCGAGGGCTTTGAGTTTCGCCGGCCGCACGCCGAACTGGTCCATGGGGAAATTCTTGAACCCTAATTTCAAGGCCGGCGAACCCTCCTTCACGCGGAAATCGCCCTCCGACGGGTCGAGGAACATCGCGTCGGCAACCAGCGAATGCTGATCGCGCCCGCTCTGCTGCTGAAGCACGATGGCCGGCGTCGCAACGGACTGGCCGGCCTTGTGCAGCAGATTGAAATCGACCTCTCGGCCCCAGGGTTGCCCCACGCCGATGGGCTGATACGCCGTGAAAACAATGTTGTGCCGGAAGACGTCCTCGCTATCCTTGAACCAGACGTGCGGATGGAAGGAATTTCCCACCATGATGTTGTTTTCCACCACCCGATAAAAACCCTCGCGATTCTTGATGCCGCCTTTCAGACAGAGGTTGTCGCGAATCTCGTAGTTGGTCGAGCCGTCGTCGAGGTCGATGTCCCAACCGCTGTCGCAGCGCCAGCGACTGTTGCGCAAGATGGTCGGCCGGACCGCATCGAGCCTGGGCAGATTGCGGTTGGCTCCTTGCGTGCAGGCATTGGGATCGAAATCGCCCAGGTTCCACCAGCGGTCGCGTCCCCAGGAGTTGAACGAGCCGTGGTCGCCGGTCTCCTTGACCGTGTCAAAGACGTCGCAGAACTCGATCACGTGGCCGCCCCAGCAGCCGTCGCCGATATTGATTCCCGCCCGCGGCGTGTCGTAGATCGAACAATGGCGCACGGTGATGCCTTGGGCCATGGCGATCTCCACCCCGGCCACCTGCTTCTCCACCCGGCCAATGTGATGGATGAGGCAATCCTCGACCAGGCAATCCGCGGGATAGTTGGGCGTCCGCGGTCCGGCCGTCTTGTCCAGCGCCGCCAGGTTCTCGTCGTATCGTGCGTCGCGGACGGCGCCGGGATCGCCGACGAAGGCCACCGCACTGCCGCCCAGGTTGTCGAAATGACAACCGCGCAGCGCGATCCGTCGCGCATAGTTGCTGACGAACACGGCATTACCGCCCAATTGATCCAATAGGCAATCGTCCAGCGTGCAATCCTCGACCCCGGTGAAGAACACGGCCCCGCCGCGATAGATCCGCCAATCGCTGCGCAACAGCGGTTCGCGCGTCTCCATGAACGTGCGGGCGGCATGGCGGAACGTCAGGCCTTGGAAACGGACAAACCGCACCGGGTTGGCCGCGTCACCCCGGCATTCCAGCAGATGTCGCAAGCGCACCGTTTCAATGGTCGCCCGGGCCAGGTCGAGACCTACGGGCGGATAGAAATACAAGGTCTTGTTCTTGGCATTGAGAAACCATTCGCCCGGCGCGTCCAGTTCCTCGAAAATGTTCTCGACGAAACGCACGCTGTCGTGGATCCCGGTCGGCCGGTTGTTCTGCCAACCGCCCTCGTAGGTGAGATTGCCGGCAGCGTCTTTGCCGGTGATTTGATAGTGCAGACTGCCCCAGGCGGCGCCGTGCAGCGAGTGGATGAAGCCGCCTTTGGGATCGGCCCAGCGGGCCGCCCTTTGCCGGCTAATGGAATCGGCCGCGGTGCCGTTGAAGTTTCTGGCCTGGGCATCGAAATTCGGGTAGCGGGCCAGCACGGCGGGTTCGCCGTTGACGAAGAGTTGGTCCGTTTTGAACTCGGCGGGAACTTTGGCCTGCATGATGCCACCGCGGTAGGGCGACCATGTCAGCGACCATTTGCCGCCACCGCTGATGATGGGCGTTTCGCCCTCAGCGGCGCGCCAAACGATCGGCGCCTGCTCGGTGCCCGAGTCCTGTACGGTCAGCACCAGCGTGTCGGGCAGGTAGTACGTCCCGCCGCGCAAGACAACCGTCGTCCCCTGGCCCTTGACGCGCATCTGACGAACGGCCTGCTGCGCCCGCTGAAGGGTGGCAAAGGGTTGGCTTTGCGTTCCGGCGTTGGCGTCACTACCGGTGGGAGCGACGTAAATCGCGTCCGCGCTGGCCTCCCGCGCAACAGCCATGAGCATCACAACGGCCGAACAAAACAGCAGTACGTGTTTCATGGTCTCATTTTTTGCCTGTCGGTTTCGGTTTGGTCCGCGTGGCGATGCGACCGCGCAGATCACCTATTGTAATACACTGCGGACGCGGACATGGGAATGGCCACACACCACAGGGGGGGTGGTTCATTGCCCGGCAAAAATGAACCCCACGGCCGCCTCCTGTGTCTTGCCTCAGTCCATACCCCGCTTGTCCGGTCTGGCCATCACGGTAAACTTTGGGAGGAGGCTTGCGATGGGAAAACAAGGTTATGCCGGGCCCCTGGAGCAGATCGACGCCTGCACCTGGCGGATTCCCCAGAGCTACAAGATCGGCATGAGGGTGGAAGGGCGGATCTTCGCCGACGAGCGGCTCATCGAGCAGATCCGCCACGACCAGGCCCCCGAGCAAGTGGCCAACGTGGCCTTTTTGCCAGGCATTCAAATGGCCAGCCTCGCCATGCCCGACATCCATTGGGGATACGGTTTTTGCATTGGCGGCGTCTGCGCCACCGATCCGGCCGAAGGGGGCGTCGTCTCGCCCGGCGGCGTCGGCTACGACATCAATTGCGGCGTCCGCCTGCTGCAGACCAACCTGCCGCTGGCCGAGGTGCTGCCGCGCTTGCAACCGTTGATGGACGCGCTGTTCCGGCAGATTCCCGCCGGCGTCGGCCGCGGCGGCCACTACCTCTTCGATCACAAGGAATTGCGCCGCCTGCTGGCCGATGGCTGCTGTTATCTGAAGAGCCGCGGTTGGGCCACCCAGGGCGACCTGGACCACACCGAGGCCGGTGGCTGCCTGCCCGGCGCCGATCCCGAGTTGGTCAGCCCTCGCGCCCTGCAACGCGGCGGCGATCAGTGCGGCACGCTCGGCTCGGGCAACCATTTCCTCGAAGTGCAAGTGGTCGAGGAAATCCACGACGAGCCGGCCGCCCGCGCCATGGGCCTGGCCAAGGAGGCCGTTTGCGTGATGATCCATTCCGGCTCCCGCGGCTTGGGCTATCAGGTGTGCGACGACGCCCTGGGGATGCTCCGCGGCGCGCCGGCCAAGTATGGCATCGAGTTGCCCGACCGGCAGTTGGCCTGCGCCCCCGTCCACAGTCCGGAAGGACAGAAATATCTGGCCACGATGCGGGCGGCGGCCAACTTCGCCTGGGCCAACCGGCAACTGCTGATGTGGCAAACCCGCGAGGTCTTCGCCGAGTTCTTCGGCCGCCCTTGGGAATCGTTGCAGATGAACCTGGTGTACGACGTTGCCCACAACATCGCCAAGCTGGAGAACCACCAGGTCGACGGCCAGACGAAGCAGCTCTGCGTGCATCGCAAGGGGGCCACGCGGGCGTTTCCCGCCGGTCATGCCGAACTGCCCGCCGTCTATCGCGCCCTCGGCCAGCCGGTCATCATCCCCGGCGACATGGGCCGGGCCAGTTGGGTGCTGCTGGGGCTGCCCGGCAGCATGGAGCGGGCCATCGGCAGCACCTGCCACGGCGCCGGCCGGGTGATGAGCCGCACGGCCGCGGTGCAACATGCCCAAGGCCGCCGCATCGATCGCGAACTGGCCGAAAAAGGCATCATCGCCCGTTGCCGCAGTTGGAAGGGACTAGCCGAAGAGCAGCCCGCGGCGTATAAAGACGTCAACATGGTTGTCGACGTGGTCGATCGTGCCGGCCTGGCGCGCAAGGTCGCCCGTCTGCGGCCCATCGGCGTGGTGAAAGGGTAAGCCATGAAACGACTATCCTCGCGCGATGTATTGTGGTCCGCAACACTTCTCTGCTTGGCGGCAAGTTGGGCGATTGCCAGCGGTTGCCAGGCCGAGCAGCCCCCACTTGCCGCCAAAGGAGCAATGCCCATGACGATCAAGATCAGCAGTTCGGCTTTCGCCGCAGGTAAGCCGATTCCGAAGCAGTACACGGGCGAGGGCGCAGACCTTTCGCCGCCGCTGGCGTGGTCCGACGTGCCGGACGGGACCAAAGAGTTGGCCTTGATCTGCGACGACCCGGATGCCCCCCGCACGGAACCTTGGGTGCATTGGGTGCTGTACCACATCCCGGCCGGCGCGGCGGCTTTGCCCGCGGGCATCCCGCGGCAGCCGCAAGTCAAAAATCCCGCCGCGGCGATGCAGGGGCAAAACTCATGGCCCAAGGGGCAGAACGTCGGCTATCGCGGACCGATGCCGCCGCCCGGTCACGGCACGCATCATTACCACTTCAAACTCTATGCGTTGGACGCCAAGCTGGCGGCCGACGCCGGGCTGGACAAGCCCGCCTTGCTCAAGGCCATGGCCGGCCACGTCCTGGCCGAGGGCGAACTGTTGGGCACCTACGAGCGGTGAAAGCCCGTGAAATGATCGTCCTCGCGGCCAACGAGCCGCAAGACGTACGCCAATACGCTGCACGATTCCCCGAGGAATGGCTGTAGGGAACGCCCTCCGTGGCGTTCCGTTTTGCCGCTATGCCCGGAACGCCACGGAGGGCGTTCCCTACACTGGAATCGCGCAATTCGTTTTTAGCAACGTGCGGGCAGTGCCCGCGCTCCATGAAGTTTAGAAGCCCTGAGTCATTGGGGCAGGCCGTCGAGGAACTGCATCAGTGCCGCGCTGACGGCGACGGGTTGCTCCAGGGGCGAAAGATGGCCGGCCCCGGCGATCTCGACCAAGCGGGCGCCGGGGATGTCGCGGGCGATGGCGGCCATCTCGGCAGGGGTGGAAATCACGTCCTCGCCACCGACCAGCACCAACGTCGGGCAATCGATCGCCGCCAGCAGGGGCGTGAAGTCCCGCCGCTGAGCCATGCCCCGCGAGGCGGCCGCCACTCCCCGGGCGTCGCCGCCGGCCATCATGCCGCGCAACGACTCGACCACCTCCGGCCGGCCGGCCACCGTCGCTGCGGTCAACAGTCGCGGCAACATCGTCTCGATGAGCACGGCCGGACCTTCGCGAAGCACGCGATCGGCGGTCTGGCAGCGCAGGGCGGCCCCTGCGGCCGAGTCGGCATCCGCTCGGGTATCGCACAGGACCAGCCCTCGCAGCCGCGAGCGATGTCGCTTCCAGAACTCCAAGGCGATGTATCCGCCCATCGAGAGTCCGCACATCACCACCGGCGTATGGACCTGCCGGGCATCGAGTAAGGCGGCCAGGTCGTCGGCGAATTGCTCCATAGTGAAGGCTTCGTTGCTGCGGCTGCCGCTACGCCCAAAACCGGGCAGATCGGGGGCGATCGCGCGATACCGTCGGGCGACGGCCGCGATTTGGGCGTCCCACATGCGATGGTCCAGCGGAAAGCCGTGAACCAGCACGACCGGATCGCCGTTGCCCCGGTCGACGTAGGAAAGCTCGATGTCGTGGATCGGGGTGGAGGGCATGGGTTGGGACTCAGCCTTTGGCCGCCGGTTGCTGTTTCTTCTCTTCTAGTTTCTTGCGGAACAACTCCAGTTGCCGCTGGATCAGGCCGGAATGGGGATCCAACTCGACGGCCCTGGTTTGCGACTTCACCGCGTTTTCAAGATCGCCCCTGGCGAAGTAGACGCGGCCGAGCGTATCGTAATAGCCGCCGGTGTCCGGGCTCAACTCCAACGACTTCCGCGACAATCGCAGGGCCTCGTCGAAGTCGCCCTCGGTGTTGGCGATCAGCCAGGCGAGCTGGTTGTAGTTGGTGGCGATTTCCGGCTCCTCGGCGATTTTGCTGCGCACCTCGTCGCCCGCCGCACGGATCAATTGCCGAATCTTCTCGCGGAAGGCGGGCGCCGGATGGGGAAGCCGATAACAGGCGATCAAGACATCGACGTCGCTGGCGTCTTCGCCGAGCGCCTTTTCCAGGTAGTCGCGATGTTTGACCGCGTCGGCCTTGCTCTGCCAGTGGCTGGCGAAGAAAAAATTCATCCGCGCGCGGACCTCGCCCAGCTTGCGGTCACCCCAGACGGTCTCGGCAGACTGGTTGGCGGCGGCCGGCTTGACGGCGTCTTGCAACACTTCGGCCGCCCCCAGGTCGTCGCCCTGATCGTGCAGCAACTCGGCGAGAATGAACGCGGCGCCCAGCGTCAAGTCGTCGGTGGGCCCCCCGACGGCGATGACCTGGCGATACTCGCGCACCGCCCAGGGGAGCAGTCCCCGCTGCCGCAGATTGCCGGCCACCATCAGATGGCTGATCAACTCCTCGCGCGCCTTGCCCGGATTGAGTTGAAATGCCTGCCGGGCCAACTCGTCGCTGCGGCTCTTATGGCCCTGGGCCAGTTGCGCCTCGGCCAGGGCGTAAAGTAGCGTGGGGTTGGCGGCGATCTGCGGCGCGAAGCGCTCGGCCAGTTCGTCCACCGCCTTCCAGGCCTTCTGGTCGACCAGCCATTGCAACAGATCGGTAAGCGTTTCCGGGTCTCCCCACTCCAGTTGCAACAGGCGGCGAATGGCGGTCACCGCCTCGTCGTTGCGGCCGATCTTCTTCAGCCGCGCGACCTGGAATCGCAACATCGCCGTGACCACCTCGGTGCTGGTCTGCAAGGGGGCCGTCTGCAGCAGCGACAACTCCGCATCCACCAGCTTGCTCCACGGCTCGGCCGCCGCGGCCGGGTCTGCGGCAAAGCGGGCGTAGCACAGCAGCCAAACGGCGGCCGTGCGGCGGTTGCCGTCGAGCGTTTTTCGCACCACCGCGACCAGCGCAGGGTCGGGATCCGCTTCCGGCTTGACGCTGTGCAAAATCTCCACGGCCGCTTGCTTGGAGAGGATCGTGGTCCTTTCGAATCGCACCAACCGGCACAGCGCGGCCAGCCCGAGGCGATTGGGCAGCGCCGCCAGACTATGCATCCGCTGTTGCCGCGATTCCGCATCTTGCGATTCATAGTCGTGCAGCAACTGCTTGACCTCGGGCGGATCATTTTTGTCCGTCCACTCGACGCGCATGATCCGCAACAGGTAACGCGCCCGGGCGGCCACCTCAAGGTCGTCGTGGCTGGTGGCCTCGCTGAGAGCGTCGAAGGCCTCGAAGCCCAGTTTGGCCAACGCATCCTCCGCGCGCTGGCGGACGAAATAATCCTTGTCGCCCAACTGGGCGATCAGACGCTGGATCGGCGGCGCGCCGGCGTCCGGCGGCGATGGCGCCGGCACGGGCTCGGCCGACAGTCGCGCAGCGATCAGGACCACGCCGGCGGCGGCCAACATAACCGAGATCAACCTGATGTACATGGACTCTTCTCCGGCCTCTTCTCCGAGGATCTACAAGGTTCCTCCGCAAGAATACCGTCAGCGGCGGGTGGCTGCAAGTTGAACCCGCCAGCGCCACCCCCACAGGGAATCATACGCTGGCACTGGCCGGCTCGGCGAGGTGGGCTGCCAGGGCGGCAGTGGCGGCCTGAACTTCGGCAAAAGCGGCCACCTGCGGCACTTCGGCGCCGCGACGCAACTCGGCCAACAAATCGCCTAACAATTCCCGCTCCAGCCACTCGGCCAGCCACTCGGCACGCTGCTGGGCATAGCGGGACTGGAGGCGGCCAAACAGCCGGGCGGCCGCCTGGCGGACACCTTCGCTGGTAGTGCTGACCAGGGCCTCGCCGCCGCCGGTGATGCCGCCGGCAATGGCGGCTTCGGTAGCCAGGTGCCCGGCCGTGTGCAGGGCCGCCTGGCCGACCAGATCGCCGGCCAGCACCCAGCCGCTAACGGCCAGCGAAATGGTGATGGCGGGGCGGGCCACCGCGGCCGCATGGTCCAAGGTTTGCAGGAAGCGGACCGCCCGCGGGTTGGCATCCTTCCAGGCGTCCAATTCGCTGCGGAGGAAGGCCCGATAATCGTCGTCCACGGCCGGCAGTCCTTGGTGGGCCGCCGCCACGCCCGTCAGCAACGTCGCCCGGGCGCGGCCGCCCAGGAGCCGTTCCAGGCGGGGGCGCAAGGTCTGGTTGCCCACGCGGGAAAGCCGCTGCAACTCGTCCAACAGTTTTTCCACGGCCAGCAGGATGGCCGCCCGCTCGCGCTGGTGGAAGGCGGCCAGCGGCTCGGGCCGTGGCGGGGTCAGCGCCTCCCAAGCGGCCCGTGCCGGCCAGGTAACGCCGCGGCCCAGCACGCGATAGAAACCATGAATCTGCCGCGACCAGCCCTGACGAGCGGCATCCCACCACTGGCGAATTTCCTCCACCAGTACGCCGGCCGGCAGCGTGGGCCAAGCCACCCGCGCCATCTCGGTGGCCGACAAGGCGGCGGCAGCGGCAGCAAACTCGCCCGCCGCGGCGCGGACGGTGGCCAGGTAAGCCGGCGCGCCATGAGCCGGGTCGAGCAGCCGCGCGACCGCGCCGCGGAACGTGCGGATCTTGATGGTATCGAAGTGCAACGACGCCAACTCTTCGCGCAGGTTGGCCGCCGTTTCCATCGCCACGCCATCGGCCGCCAGGCGATAGAAGGGAAGCCGCAAGCCCTCGGCCGCCGCGCGGTCGTAGGGCGCCACATAGACCAACTCGGGTCGGGCCCCGGTCTGCTGACAGAACGTCGTCAACCACAGCGGCCAATGGGGGCGATCTTCCTCCAGATGGCAGAGATTGAAGATTACCAGGATCGGTTTGTCGGCCTCGACGGCGGCGCGGAAGAACTGTTTCACGGCCGCATCGTTGTATTTCTGTTGCGTCAGCACCGCCACCAACACGTCGGCCGTTTGCCGGATCACCCGGGCGCGATCCCAGTTGACCGTGACGTCGGAATCGACATCGGGGGCGTCCAGCAGCAACAGCCGCGGCGGCAGCACGTCGCCGCGGCGCCAGAAGAGGCGGTTTTCCGGCGTCTCTTGCAATGGATCGGCGGCCGCGTGCCAGGCGTGCAACGTGAAGGGCGCGAATAAGCGCGCCAACAGGGCCGCATCGTCCACGTCCGGCGGCACCAGGCAGACCGGATGCTTGGTCCCGGCGGCCAACGGACTGACGGCGCTGGCCACTTCGCCGGCCAGATTGTTGAAGACGACCGACTTGCCGATATTGGTGCCGCCGACAATGGCGACGATCAGCAGCGGCGGCACGTCCAATTGCGGCAGCAGTTTGCGGCCCAACAGATCGAACCATTCCTGCCCGGCTGGCGGTGCGATCCCCACGGCGGCGGCGGCCGGTTCCAAGGCCGCCAGCGCCGCGGCCAACCGCCGCACCTGGGCGGCAAAGGCGGGATAGTTCGGCGTTGGGAGCGGATGGGTCATGGGGATGGGGTCGGGGTTCGGGCTGCCACGAAGCCCGCGTCCGAAAGGGATTTTCCGTCGAACTTGCGTAGTACGTTACACTCTCATCCCATCCGCGGCGGCCAGCACCACGGCGACGGCTTGTCCCTGCGGGGTGTGGTTCAGCAACAGGGCGGTGGGCCGGGTCGCTGCCAGCGGCTCACCATGCACGACATTCACCGCACAAGCGGGATCGGGATCCTGGTAATTCAGCGTAGGCGGCACGAGCCCCGTTTGCAATGCCAGCACGCTGGCGGCCATTTCCACCGCCCCTGTGCCGGCGCCCAGATTGCCGAAAAAACTCTTTGGCGCCGTCACCGGCACGTCGCCCAACGTGGCCCGGATGGCCTGGGCCTCGATCTGATCGTCGTGGCGGGTGCCGACGCCGTGGGCGTTGACGTGCCCTATTTCCGGCGGGGTCAATTGGGCATGGGCCAGGGCGCCGCGGATCGACGCGGCAATGGCGCGTCCTTCAAGCGGTTGTCGGCGCGGATTGGGCTCGAAGGCGCTTGCCGTGGCGAGGATGCGGGCCAGGACCGTGGCGCCACGGGCTGCCGCGTGGGCAGAGGATTCCAGCAAAAAGGCCGCCGCCCCTTCACCGTAGACCAGGCCGTCGCGCCGCGCGTCGAAAGGCCGGCAAGCGGCGGCCGGATCGTCGTCGCGATGGGAGAAGGGCACGCAGCGGCCGCGAGTCCACATCGCCGGATGGATCCGCGAACTGGCGCCGCCGACGATCATCACGTCGGCCTGCCCACGCGCGATCACGCGACTGGCCTCCATGACGGCCGCCAGGCTGGAGACTTCGCCCAGCACGAGAGAATTGTTCGGGCCGTGGGCGTTCTGGGCGATGCCAATATGGCAGGCCAGCATGTTGGGCAGGTACTTCAACAGCCACAAGGGATACAACTCGGCCCTGGCCGCCGGGGCCCAGCGGGTCGAGTCGAAGCGGCCATCGACCGTGCAGACGCGAATGGCGTTGGCCATTTCCGGAAGCTCGCAGGTCATCAAGTCGGCGCCGAAGATCACGCCCAGTCGCTCGGGAGCGATGCCGCCGGAGTGCAGGCCGCCGTCGCGGCAGGCCAGATCGGCGGCCGCAAACGCCAACTGGACGTCGCGGCTCATCACCTTCAAGCTCTTGCGCGGACGCACGTACTGTTTGGCATCGAAATCGGCCACTTCGCCGCCAAAGGGAAGCAGCAGGCCATCGTGATCGCGGTCATACCAGGGGAAAAGCCGCACGCCGCTACGGCCCGCCAGGAGCGACGCCCAGAACGGCTCGGCGCCGATGCCGATCGGGCTGACCACCCCCATGCCGGTGATGGCAATTTCCTGCGTACTGGTCATGGATGGCGGCCGACGGTCTCAAAGATCCTTGGCGTAGATCCGGTAAATCTTGTAGCGTTGCGCTCCCACGGCTTCGATGGTCCGATTGATCAGGCGGTTGTCTTCCAGCGTCCAACCCAATTCGGCGCCGGTAAAACCAGCCACGTTCTTGCCGTAATCGAGCGTACGCAAGATTAGCATCTCCGCGATGCCGCGGCGGCGATAAGGTTCCAGCACGTCCAAAACGATCATCCGGGCGGTCTGGATGTGCCGGGCCCGCCGCTGCAGGCGGAAATAGTTGATCGGCAGCCCGAACTTGGTCAGCCGGCCGTCCAGCGAGCGGAGAGCCTCATTGAGGTCCGGCAGCGTGATCGAAAAGCCCACCGGGCGGCCCTCCGCTTCAGCCAGCAACACCAACTCGGGCATGGCCAGCCGGGAGAGGTTCTTGGCGAAATAGTGGAACTCCGCATCGCTGAGCGAGACGAAGCCCCAGTTGTCGCGCATGGACTGGTTGAAGACCTCCTGGCAACGCCGTACGTCGGCGTCGAAGTCGTCCATGCGGAAGTGGCGGATGGTGATTTTGCTCCGCTGCTGGAGCCGCTCCAACCGCGGCTTCCACTCCTCCAACATACCCTTGGAATCGGTGAACCACCAGCACCAGAAGTCCTTGGCCTTGCTCAATCCCCAGGATTCCAGCAAGCCGGCATAGTAGGGGCGCTGGTGGTTGGTCATGATTCGCGGCGGCGTGTCGAAACCGTCGACCAGCAGACCGCAGGCGTAATTGATCGAGTAGTCGATGGGCCCCATCATCGAGGTGCGGCCGCGGCCCTTCAGCCAGCCCGCCGCCGCGTCCAGCAAGCCGTGGGCCATCTCGGGATCGTTGGCACATTCAAACATGCCGAAGCAACCCACGTTGCTGGCGTGTTCTTGGTTGTAGCGACTGTCGTCGCTGACGAGAATGCGTCCCATCGGCACGCCGCCGCGGAGGGCGAGGAACTGCGCCGCTGCGCCATGCTGATAAAAGGGATGCTTGCGGGAATTGAGGAACTCCTTGACCTCCAGCAGCAGCGGCGGCACCCAGTGCGGATCCTGGGCATAGATCGGCCAGGGGACCTTGACGAACTGGTTCAGGTCGCGGCGTCCGCGCACGGGACGGAGCTCCAGCGCCGCGGGCGGAACGACGACCAATGGCCGGGCCGGCGTTGCCAGACTTGCCAACCGCGGTTGCCAGCCCGTTGCCGGGGGCGCTTCGTCCATGTCATAGACCCGATAGGTCTTGGTGATCTTGGCGCCGCCTTTCTGCAGGGCGCCGCGGGAGAGCGAATTGGATTCCAGCACCCAGGAGAATTCGGCCTCTTGCAGGCCCCACTCCAGCGCCTTGGGCACAAAACCGCTGATCAGCACCATGCCTAGGCCGTAGCGCTGATACTCGGGAACGACGTTGGTCGAGATGACGCGGATGCGTTTGATGAGATGCTTTTTCAACAGCAGGTGAAACACGCCGGTGGGAAACAGCCGGCCGTCGATCTCGCGGATGCGCGGGTTGTAGTCGGGCAGGCCGAAGGAGGCCCCCACCACCTTGCCATCGATTTCCACGGCCACGGCCAACTCGGGCACGATCAGGTGCTGCAAGCCGGCGGCCATCGCCCGCATTTCCCCCTCCGACATGGGCACGAAGCCCCAGGTGTTGACCAGCGAGCGATTGTAGATCGACAGGAACATCTGCACTTCCCGCAGAAAATGCTTGGTGTCCATGGGCCGCACCAGGACGTTGTAACGCTCCTTGATCTGGTCGGCGATCGGCTTGAGCTTCGACTGAATCTTCGGCAGCATGTCCATGTGGCCCCAGAAGGCATACATGTCCTGGGTCTTGCGCAAACCATAGTGTTCCAGCAATCCGCCGTAATAGGGCGGATTGTAGGTCATCATGAAGGTGGGCGGGGAGTCGAAACCGTCGATCAGCAGTCCCACCTCGTAGTTCAAGGAGGGATTGGCCGGCCCGCGAAGGCAATAGATGCCCTGATCGGCGAACCATTGCCGCACCGCGTCCAGCAGGCCGTCGGCCACCTGCTGGTCGTCGACGCAGTCGAAAAAACCGAAGAAGCCGCGGCGCTCGCGGTACCGTTCGTTGTGACCCTGGTTGAGAATGGCGGCGATGCGGCCGCAGACCTCGCCGCCGCGAACGGCAAGGAAGGTCTGGATGCGGTTCCGCTCGTAGAAAGGATGCTCCACGTAGCCGACCATTTCCTTCTGACTGCTGCGCAGCGGCGGAATCCAGTTGGGGTCGTTGCGGTACAGGGTCCAAGGAAATTGCAGGAATTGCTTGCGCTGCTGCCGCGTGGCAACACGCTGGATGAGCAGGTCGGCCATGAGCGTCTTTCTTTCACCTATTGGGAAGGGGACAAGTTGCCCTATCTTACTAATCCGGACTTGCCGGGGTCAACCCGTTTCCGGGCAGGAAAAGACTCGTGGGTCAGACCGTGCCTGACGCTCCAGATCATGTCAGGCACAGCTTCGTAGGTCAGGCTGTGCCTGACGCTCCAGATCATGTCAGGCACAGCCTGACCTACGAAGCCCACTTCACAGCGCCTTGACGTAAATCGCCTTGCCGTCGCCCGGGCCATAAAATTCCTCTAGCACCACTTCCAGGTGGTATCCGCGACGATCGTAGAAGACCCGGGTGGGGGTGTACGGCGGCCGGGTCGAGGTCTCGATATAGATGCGGCGGCCGCCCTCTTGGCGGATGAGCGTCTCGGTTTGCTCCAGCAGCAGCCGGCCCAGGCCGAGTCCTTGGGCGGCCTTGTCGACGGCGATCCAGAACAGGTCGTAGCTGCCATGCGTCAAGGCGATCGGCCCATAGCAGGTGTAGCCAATGACCTGGCCCGCACGCTCGGCAAAGACGAAATGGTAGCCGCTGGTGGGCCCCTTGGCCAGCCGCTCGTCGGCCAGTTCCACGGCGATGTCGACTTCCACCGCGCTGAAAACGCCCGTCGAGTGCGTGATCGCGCGGATGTTTTGTGCATCGGCGGGGCGGATGTCGTAACGGAACGTGATCGGATCGCTCATGGTCTGCCTTTCAAGTCCTTTCGCCGTGGCACTTGTGCCACGTTCCACCGGCCGCAAGCGGCTGGGCTAAAATGCGATTACCGGTTTTGTTCGAAATATCGTTTCTCTCCCGCCTGATCGAGAATCTGTTCGATGGCTTGCTCGTAGGCGATGCCGGCGCGCTCCAAGGCGGCGGCAAAACCGGCGTCGGGCGAAAGACACGGATTGGTGTTGATCTCCAGGATCCACGGCTGGCCCTGCAGGTCGACGCGGAAATCGACCCGGGCGTAACCCCGTAGCCCGAACAGCTTCCAACATCCCTTGGCGAGCTGGCCCAAGTGCCGGAGCAAGGCGTCATCGGCGGCGGGGAAATCGAAACGCCGCGGCGTATGCTCGAACTCGAACGAGCCCGAGAGCCACTTGGCTCGATGGCCCACGATGCGGGGTTTCCCCGGCGGGAAGGCGGAGAAATCGATTTCGGCGCAGGGCAGCGTCCGCGGTCCCTGGCGGCTGCCCAGCAGGGAAAGGTTGAACTCGCGCCCCTCGACGAATTGTTCGGCAAAACAAGGCCGGCCGCTAGCGGCACGGAAGCGCCGCAGGCGCTCCGGCAAGGAGTGGCGATCGGCGGCCGCCACCACGTTCTGATCGTCCAAGCCGCGCGAGGCATGTTCCCAAACGGCCTTGAGGATGCACGGCATCGAGGGCTGCGGGGGCGGTCCTTCCCAGCGCGGCTCGGCTCCGGCGGCCACGTCCGCGTCCCAGGACATCCAGCTTGGCGTGGGCAGGCCACCGAGGTGCAGGAGTTGCTTGGCCAGCAGTTTGTGCGTGGTTTGAAAAATGGCCTCCGTCGGCGCGCCGGTGTAGGGGAGTCCCATGGCGTCCAGCAGCGCCGGCGGCACATATTGCAGCGAATCGACGCCGTCGACGGACTCCACCAGATTGAAGACCACCTGCGGCCGCCGTTGGAGCAGATCCCGGCGCACGGCTGTCAGATCGGCGGTGCAGGGCAGCCGCAGCGGCTCATGCCCCAGGCGCACCAGGGCCGCGGCGATCGCCTCGACCTGGACCAACGAATCCTGGTCTTCCAGCGTGGCATCGGCGGCAATGGCGGGATGCAGGATGACGACTCGCATGTCACTTTCCTTTTGTAGCAGGCACACGCCGTGTGCCGTCGGCCGGTTACGGCACACGGCGTGTGCCTGCTACAGTCGTTTCAGGGCGGAGGCCAGGATGCGCTCGATCAGGGTGCTGTACGAGATGCCGCGCATCCCGCAGAGGATGGGCAGATCGGAATGCACCGGATTGATGCCGGCCAGGGGATTGACCTCGATGAAATGCGGCCGGCCCAGGGCGTCGGAACGGATGTCGACGCGGCCGGCGTCGCGGCACCCCAACACGCGGTAGGAGGCCAACGCCAGGGCTTCCGCCCGCCGGACCTCGTCGTCCTGCTCGGGCTGGCCGACGCAGTAACGGCAGAACTCGTCGCAGCGTTCCTTGTTCGTGAAGGAATAGACCTCGGCGTCGGCCCCGGCCAACAGCAGGACTTCCATGCTGCCGAGCACTTCGGCCTCGGCGCCGGTGCCGGCAATGCCCACGGTGAACTCCCGGCCGGGCAAAAAGGTCTCGATCAACACGGGCTGGCGATATTTCGCCAGCAGTTCCGCGCAGCGCGGTCCGAGGGCGGCGCGGTCGGTGATCTTCGAGGCCGCCGTGACGCCCTTGCCCGTCCCCTCGGCCACCGGTTTGGCGAACAAGGGGAGCGGCAAATCGACGGCGTCGACGTCCTCCACGCTATGCACGACGGCGAAATCGGCCGTGGCCAGGCCCGCATCGCGGACCACGGCCTTGGTCATGCCCTTGTGCAGGGTCAAGGCGAGCACCATGGGATCGGAAAACGTGTAGGGGATTTCGTACAGGTCGAGGACGGCGGGCACCTGGGCCTCGCGGGCGATGCCGCGCAGTCCCTCGGCGATGTTGAAAACCAAATCCCA
>CAYYBU010000002.1:0-21271 GCA_964469945.1 uncultured Planctomycetaceae bacterium | reverse complement strand
CAAAACGCATGCGACCTCGACAAGCCTCGGCGTCCAACCGGATGCCGGTCGCCCGGCGGTTCATGCCGGAACGCGAAGCGAGCAACTACACCCTGCATTCATCCTTCATCTTTTCCCCCCCGCCTCCGCCCACCACGGCGCACAGCATCGCGGCCATCTGCCGCGGCTCCAGGCCGCGGCCCTCGACCAACACGCGGCCGTCGTCCAGCGCCGCCGCGGCGCCGGCGGGCGCGGCCACCAGGCGGCGGAAGGTCGTCGAGTTCATGTAGAACGTGCCGGCGCCGTCGGCCGAGAGTCCTGCTTCAACGGCCACCGGCACGTCCTCGCGCATCAACAGTTTCCATTGCCCGCCGCCAGGACCGCTCACCTGGAGATTCACGTATCGTCGGCCGGCCGCCGCCGCTCCGTCGGGCCGCTCGCCGTGCAACAGCCGATCCAAGTGCTCCTGCACGTCCAAGGCCGGCGCCAGCGAGGGCGGTCGCGGCCAGCCGAAATTCGTCTCCACCGCGAATCGCACCAGCCGGACCAAGTCCTCGTGCCCCAACACCGGACAAGGCAAATGCGGGGCGGCCGCCGCCGTGTTGCTGCTGTCGAATTCCGGATCGTCGCGCCAATGGCTCTTGTAAACGTCCATCTGCTCGCGAAACACGTGCTCGAAACCGCTCAGGTCCACTGCGGCCGGGCTACCGGCTGCCGGCGCCGCGGCCGCCGACCGCGCCAACAGCACCTGCTCCATGGCCGCACAGATCTCGGCCACGCGCACCGGCTGCCGCGGCGTCAGATGATAGGTCTGGCCGTGAAGTTCCGCCCGGCCGTGGATGTGGCCGATCACCGCGGCAATCCAATCCACCGGAACCAGGCTCTTGCGTTCCTGCCCGCTGAGGCCGAGCATCTTCAGGAACGGTTCGCTGCGGATCAACTCGCGGCTGACCTTGTCGGCCACGGTCGAGACCAGTTGCAGCGGGGCATAGAAGGCGTGGAAGGTGGCCGTATAGCCGGTGCGCGAGTCGCCCACCACCGTGCCGGGGCGATAGATCGTGGGTCGCTCGAGAAACTCCGCGCCGCGGACCAGCTTCTCCGCGTCCAGCTTGCTCTGTTCATAGTCGTTGCCCATCGTCTGGCCGAGGTCCAGCTCGCTTTCCAACACGCGGCCTTCCCGCAGGCCGCAGACAAAGGCGGTGGAAATATGGTGGAACTGGCGGATGCCCGCCTGCCGGCAGAGTTCCAACACGTGCCGCGTCCCCTCGACGTTGGAACGCCGCGGCTCGCCCGTCTGCCGGTCGGCCTGGAACGACAAGCTCGCCGCGCTGTGGATCACCGACTGGCAATGCCGCCCGAGCCACGCGATCGCCGGCGGCTCCAGTCCCAAGTTGGGGCGGCAGATGTCGCCTTCGAGCACCACCGGCCGCGGCAGACTGTAGCCGGCCGTCTTCTCCCAACGCAGCATGACATCTTCGATCCGTTGCCGGGCCGAATGGCGGTTGGACGGCCGCACGACGACGGCCACGTTGCGACCGCCGCGGTACAGTTCGCGAAGCAGATAAGATCCCAAAAGGCCGGTGGCCCCCGTCAGCAGATGGTAAGTCATGCTGCAAGCATAACCTCGCCGGCCGCGGTGGACAACGAAAAATCCCCGGGGGGAGACCGGGAAATTACCTATACGAGTTGCCCCGACCACCAATTAAACCGGAACATAAGCCATCTCGCCAGCATTGACCCGGTGCGATGACCCGGTTCCGCAGGTTGACCAACGGGCGCGACGCCCTACGATACCGACAGCGAATCATCCCTGTTTTGCACGCGCCGAGACGTATTCATGGCACTGCCCCCACACACACCGCTGGCACTGATCGGCATGGCTTGCCGCCTGCCCGGGGCGGCCAATCTCGACGCCTATTGGCAGTTGCTGGTCGAAGGCCGTTGTGCGATCGGCGAACTGCCGCCGGCGCGGCTCGATCGGTCGCTCTACTACCATCCGACCAAGGGGACGTGCGGCAAGACGTATACGAAGATCGCCGCCACCGTCGATTATCCGCCGCTGCGGCCGGCCGATTGCCTGTTGCCCCCAGCAGTCATGGAGACGGCCGACCCGGCGCATCTGGCCTTTTGCGCGGTCGCGGTGGAAGCCTGCCGCCATGCCGGTTTCGACCCGGCCAACCTGCCGCTGCGCAACGTGGGCGTGTTCGTCGGCCACGCCCGGGCGAGCACCTGGGAGGGCGACCGCGTGTTGGCCACCTGCGTCGCCGAGACGGCCCCCTATCTGCGCGAAGTGCCCGGCTTCGCGGAACTCTTGGGCGGACAGGCCGACGCGGTCATCGCCGAGGTGGTCCAGCGCGTGCGCAGCCGACTGCCGCAAACCACGGCCGGCCGCGTGCCGCGGCTGTCGCCCCATTGGGCGGCCGCGCTGGTTTCCCAGGCCCTCGGGCTGAGCGGCCCGGCGATGGTCATCAACGCCGCCTGCGCGTCGTCGGTGCAGGGGCTGGTATTGGCCGGCCGGGCCTTGCGGCAAGGCAGCATCGACATGGCCATCGTCGGCGGCGCCTCCTACTGCAAGCCCGAAACGCTGATCCTCTTCTCCATGGCCCAATCGATCTCGGCCGGCGGCTCGCGGCCTTTCGATGCCGCCGCCGATGGCCTGGTGGTGGGCGAGGGCTACGTGAGCATCCTGCTGAAGACGCTGCCCCGCGCCCTGGCCGACGGCGATCGCATCCTGGCGGTGATCCGCGGCATCGGGGTCTCCTCCGACGGCCGCGGCAAGGGGCTCTGGGCGCCGCAAAAGAAAGGGCAAATCGAAGCCATCCGCCGCGCCTATGCCGATCCGGCCGACATCGCCCGCCTGCAATACATCGAGGCCCACGCCACCTCGACGCCGCTGGGCGACGCCACCGAAGTGGCCGCCCTGGCCGCGGCCCTCGGCGGCCAACTTCCCCGCGGCGCAAAGATCCCCATCGGCAGCGCCAAGGCCAACATCGGCCATACCCTCGAGGCCGCCGGGTTGGCCGGGCTGGTCAAGGTCGTGCTGGCCATGCAGAAGGGCACGATTCCCCGCCAGATTCACGTCGCGACGCCCAACCCGCGCATCGATTGGCGGGCCGCGCCGTTTTGTATCTTGCCCGACAATCGCCCCTGGCCCGCCGCCGCCGACGGCCGCCGCACCGCCGCGGTCAATGCCTTCGGCATCGGCGGCCTGAACGTGCATCTGCTCGTGGAACAATGTGCCACCGCTGCGGAGATGGCCGCGATTTGTAGTGCAGGCGTCTCGCCTGCGCCGGCAGCCGGGACGGCTGCACCACAAGAGTCTCCCTCCGCGTCCCTTCGCGGTGAGCCTTCGCCGGGTGCCACGGCTGGACGAGCCACCAGCGGCCCCCAGCCCATCGCCATCATCGGCGCCGGCTGTATCTTCCCCGGGGCGGAAAACCTGGCCGCCTTCTGGGACCTGCTCGCGTCGCCGCGCGATCCCAAACAGGCCAACTTCCACGGCGTGGGCGGTCAGGTCGACTTCCATTACGACTGGCGGGCGCACAACATTCCGCCCTTGCAGATCGCCCGCGCCAATCCCTTGCAGTTCATGATTCTCGCGGCGGTCGATGCGGCCCTGCGCGACGCCGGCTACGAGAAGCTGCCCGACGACAAGCGCCGAGTGGGTGTCGTCGTCGGCGCCTCGTTTCTCAGCGACTTCGCCGATCAACTTCAGATGGGCATCCGTTTGCCCGAGTTCCAGCAGGCGTTGATGGAAGTCCTCCGCGCCCGCGGCGTGCCGGAAAATCGCCGGCAAGAATTGGCCCGCGACTATGCCGGCGTGCTGCTGCGGCATCTGCCCGCCCTGTTGGACGACAGCGGCAGCTTCACCACCAGCACCCTGGCGTCGCGCGTCGTCAAAACCCTGGACCTGACCGGCGACGCCTTGGTGCTCGATGCCGGCGACGTCTCGGCGCTGACGGCCGTGAACTGCGCGGCTGATCTGCTCCGCGACGGCTCCTGCGACATGGTCCTCTGCGCCGCCGCCCAACGACGCATGGGGCTTCCCGCGTATCAGGACTTGGCGCTGGCGGGCGGTCTGGCCTCTGGGGCCTCACGGGATCCGCTGGATGCCGACGCCCAGGGCTGCCTGCCGGCCGCCGGCGCGGGCGTGCTGGTGCTCAAGCGGCTGACGGATGCCCGCCGCGATGGCGATCGCATTCGCGGCCTCATTCGCGGCATCGGCTTCGGCCATGCGGGCGCGGCCGATGCGGCTGGCGCGGCCATCGACCGCGCGCTCCGCGCGGCTGCGGCGGTGGCCGACGACGTCGCGCTGGCCGAGACGGCCGCCGCCGGCCAGCGTGCCCGCGACGCCGCCGAGTTGCGAACACTTGCCGCCGCTTACGGCACGGCCACGCGACAGGAGCCCATCCTGGTCGGCTCATTGGTCGGCCGCATCGGTCATAGCGGGGCGGCCTCGGGCATGGCGTCGCTGCTGAAGTCGCTCTTGGCGTTGGAGCACGGCCACATGCCCGGCACGTTCGGCCTCGGGCGGCCCGCGCCGGCTCTGGCGGCGGCCACGGCGGTTCGGGCAGTCGTCGAAGAAACGCCCCTGGCGCCGCCGGCAGCCGACGGCCGTCTGTTGGCCGCCATCAGCAGCACCGACGTTTCCGGCGCCGCCGCTCATTTGCTGCTGCAACGCGGCGACGGCGTTGTAATGTATCCGGCACACTCCGTGTGCCGCCGGCACCGGCACACGGAGTGTGCCGGATACGTGGAAACCCCGGCGCTCAGCAGTGCAGGCGAGACGCCCGCTTCCGTCGCCTTCCTCTTTACCGGCGACGCGGCGCACGCTTCGGGCATGTTGCAATCGTTGGTGGGCCAGTTTCCACCGGCGGCTGCGGCCGTGCAAGAGGTCGATGCGACCCTGTCGCGACTGGGACTGCCGTGCTTCGCCGAGTTGGCTGGCATGTCGGAGTCCACGCCGCCCTCCTGGCGCCGCTCGCTCTGGCTGCTGGTGGCGGGAACCGTGTTGGAGCAATCGTTGCGGGCGGTCCACGTCCGGCCCGACTGCGTGGCCGGCCAGGGCAGCGGCCACTATGCGGCCCTGGTGGCCTCCGGTGCGTGCAGCTTCGCCGATGCGGCCCGCGCCTTGGGACGCCAAGCCACCGCGGCGGGCGCGCCGGAATTGCCCATCGAGCCGCCGCGGACGCCCCTGTTCTGCCTCGCCCGCAATCGCTATCTGGCCGAGCCGGCCGAAATCCATGCCAGCCTGACCGAGCCGTCGCCGGCTGCCGCCGGCTACGCCACCGCCGTGGGCCGCCTGTCCAACGAAGGCATCGGCGTCGTCATCGAGGTGGGGGCCGCGACCGGTTTGTTCAGCGGTGCGGCACGAATCGTCGCCGCGGAGGAAGAAATCGCCACGCGACTGGGCCCCGAGCAAGCGTCACCCCTTAGGAGTGCGGCGACTCGTCGCCGCTTTTTTGCGGACGGTGCGCCGTTAGAAGGCAACGTAGCCGTTGACCTGAAGACTGTCCATCCGAGCGTATCCGCCAACAAAGAAAGCGGCGACGAGTCGCCGCACTCCAAAACTTTCCCCTTGATCGACGCCGTCGTGGAGATGCTTCCCGGCACGCGGCTGCGGGCCGAGTTGCACCTGGACCCCGCGGCGGATCCGTTCCTGCGCGAGCATCGTTTCAAAGACAAGCCGATCTTACCGGCGGTCATCGGCCTCGAGGCCTTCGTCGAGGCGGCCACGCTGTTGTGCCAGGGGACACACGTGGTGACGGGCGTGCGCGATTTCCACATCCACCGCGCGTTGCAATTCGTCACCGCACGCCCGCTGGTGACGCGGATCACCGCCGAGCCCGGCGTGGGCGGCATCGCCTGCCGGTTGACGGCCGATTTTCACGATCGCCAAGGCCGACTGGTCCACCGCGATCGTGAATATCTCTCCGCCGTGGTGGAGATGGCCGCCGCCGTGCCGCCGCCGCGACCCTGCCACGGCTGGCCACTGGCTGCCGTGCCGCGACACTGGGAGCGGGTTATTTATCCCGGAGAAGTGCCCGAAGACGCCGCTCCCGCCGTCGGCGATGACATCATGGACATCCGCCACCGCGAGACGGTCATTTTTCATGGTTCCCCGCTCCGTTGTATGCAGGCGGTGAAATACGAGCCCGAAGGCGGCTGGGCGCGGATCGTGATTCCAACGTGGCAATCCCTGGCAGGAAACCGCCGCGGCACGGGCTGGCTCACCGCGCCCGAACTGTTGGACGCCTGCCTGTTGGCGTGCGGCGTTTTCATGTGGAACCGCCAGGAACGCACCATGCGGGTGCCGCAGGCCATCGAGCGGTTGCAACTGGGACGCCGGCCGACCGCCGGCCAGTCGTGTACGCTGCGGCTGGATTGTCGCCCCGACGCGGCCGACCGGCGCGTCTTCGATCTGGTCGTGGCGGACGAGGATGGCATGATGGTGCTGGAAGTCGAGGGTTATCAGACGGCGGCGGTGAGCATACCCACCCTCTCGGGGAAAACTGAACCACAGGACAAAACATTGACGATTTGACCGGCGGATGTTAGGATACGTCGGCTGTAGTAACTGGGTGTTATGCGTATACTACTTAAAGTGAAATGGGACGAGCGAGCCGAAGGCCGACCAAAACGTGGCGAAATTTTGCTCACAAGACCAGACCACCCTCACCCCCCTGCCCCTCTCCCGCAGGCGGGCGAGGGGAGTTGAGTGAACCCCGGGAAAGCATTTTTTCATGTCGGAGCGATGTCCCCAGACGCCACTGGCAATAATCGGCTTGGCGTGCCGATTGCCCGGCGCCAACAATCTCGACGAGTTTTGGCAGTTGCTGGCCGACGGCCGCAGCGCGGCGGGCGAGGTACCGCCGGAGCGGCTGAACCAAGCGCTCTATTACTCGCCCGAGCGGGGGACGCGCGGCAAGACGTACTCGAAGGTGGCCGCCCTGGTCGATTACCGGCCGCTGGATCTCGAGCGCTGTCCGCTACCGGGCCGTTCGTTGGCGGCCGCCGACTTGGGACAATGGACCATCTGCGGCGTGGCCGCCGAAGCCTGCCGCCATGCCGGCATGAATCCCTTCGACCTGCCGCTGCGCAACGTGGGCGTCTATGTGGGCCACACTCTGGGTGGACGGCTGGCCGCCGATCTGGCCTACGCCACTTGCATCGAGGAGGCGGCCCAGTACCTGCGCGAATTGCCCGCCTTCCAAGGGCTGGCCGGCGATCGGGCCGACGCCATCATTGCCGAAGTCGTCCAGACGATCCGCAATCGCCTGCCGCGCCGCAGCCGCGATGGCCTGCCGCTGGCGATGGCCCATCTGGCGTCCACGATGATTTCCGAGTCGTTGGGCCTCAGCGGGCCGTCGCTGGTGCTCGACGCGGCCTGCGCCTCGTCGCTGCAAGGCCTGGCGCTGGCGGCCCGGGCGTTGCGCCAAGGACACATCGACATGGCCATCGTGGGCGGGGCCTCCTACTGCTCGCCCGACGCGCTGGTGCTGTTCTCGCAGGCCCAGTCGGTGACGGCCGGGCAATCCTGCCCCTTCGACGCCGAAGCCGACGGCCTGGTCACCGGCGAGGGCTATGCCGCCATCGTGCTGAAGAGCTTGCCCCGCGCGCTGGCCGACGGCGATCCGATTCGCGGCGTGATTCGCGGCATCGGCGTTTCCTCCGATGGCCGCGGTAAGAGCCTCTGGGCGCCGCGCAAGGAAGGCCAGATCCTGGCCATCCGCCGCGCTTACGCCGCCGGCGTGGACATCGCCCGACTGCAATACGTCGAAGCCCACGCCACCTCGACGCAGGCCGGCGACACGGTGGAGATGACGGCCCTGGTCGCTGCCTTGGAGGGGCAATTGCCGACGACGACGAAAATCCCCATCGGCAGCGTGAAGGCCAATATCGGCCACACCCTGGAAACCGCCGGACTGGCCGGGCTCGTCAAGACCGTGCTGGCCATGGAGCATGGCGTCATCCCGCGGCAAATCCATCTTCGCACGCTCAATCCGAACATCGACTGGCAGCACGCGCCGTTTTTCGTTCCCACCGAAAACCTCGTCTGGCACGCCCCGGCCGACGGCCATCCGCGCCGCGCGGCGGTGAATTCCTTCGGCATCGGCGGCCTGAACGTCCACGTCGTCCTGGACCAATGCGCCACGGCCGCGGAAACGGCCGCCAGTTGTGGCGCAGGCGTCTCGCCTGCGTCGGCAGCCGGGACGGCTGCACCACAAAAGTCCCTCCGCATCCTCTGCGGTGAGCCTTCGCAGGGCCCCCCTGTAGCCCCCGACGATCAGGCCATCGCCATCGTCGGCGCCGGCTGCGTCTTCCCCGGCGCCCGCAACCTGGAGGCCTATTGGGATCTGCTCATCTCGGGCCGCGATCCCAAGTGCGAGGTGCCGCCGCAGCGTTGGAACGCTGCACTGTCCTACGAGGCCGGCGCGCCGCGGCCCGGGCGCAGCACGGGCAAGCTGGGCGGATTCATCACCGACTTCGAATATGACTGGAAGCGGCACAAGGTGCCCCCGAAGCAAATCGCCGGCGCCGATCCGTTGCAATTCATGATTCTCGACGCCGCCGACGCGGCCCTCCGCGACGCCGGCTACGACGCCCGCCCCTACGACAAACAGCGTACCGCGGCCATCGTGGGCACGATCTTCGGCAGCGACTTCAGCAACCAACTCCAGATGGGCCTCCGTCTGCCCGAGATCCAGCAGGTGTTGGCCGAGGTGCTCGGCCGCGGCGGCATTTCCGCCGAGCAGGCCCGCGCGGTCGGCGAGGATTACGCCACGCTGTTGCTGAAGCGGATGCCCGCCCTGCTGGACGAGGCCGGCAGTTTCACGCCCAGTTCGCTGGCCTCGCGGATCACCAAGTCGATGGACCTGATGGGCGGCGGCGCCACGCTGAACGCCGGCGCCGCCTCGTCGCTGGCGGCAATCGCCGCGGCCGCCGACATGCTCGCCAGCGGCGACTGCGACATGGTCGTCTGTGCGGCCGGCTGCCGCGCCCTGGGCCTGCCGGTCTACGAACGGCTCTCGCTGTTCGGCACCTTGCCGGACGGGCAGCCCAAGGCCCCCTTCGACGCCGCCGCCGACGGTTTCGTGCCCGCCGAGGGCGTGGGCGTGGTGCTCTTGAAGCGGCTGGCCGACGCCCGCCGCGACGGCGACCGCATCCGCGGCGTCATTCGCGGCCTGGGCTGCGGCTTCGCCGGCAAACGTCAGGAGGCCCTCGCGTTGGCGATCCGCCGGGCGCTGGAGTCCGGCGCGGCCGCGGCCGCCGACGTGGCAATGGTCGAAACGGCCGCCATCGGGTTGCCCAAGCAAGACTGCGAGGAAGTCCGCGCTCTGGCCGAAATCTATGGCAGCGGCGGTCGCCGGCAGCCGCTGTTGCTGGCCTCCATCGCCGCCCAGTTGGGCGAAGCACGGGGGGCCATGGGCATGGCCTCCTTGCTCAAGGCCGCCTTGGCCATGGAACATGGGCAGGCGCCCGGCACGTTCGGCCTCTCTCGGCCGGCGCCCTGGCTGGCCGACCATCAAGACGTGTTGCGGGTGGCCGCGGAAAACGGCCCGCTGGCGGCCGCCGAGCCCGCGGGGCGCTTGCTCACCGCCATTGACAGTTGTGACGGCTCGCTGCTGGCGCTGGCCTATCACCTGCTGCTGGAACGGGGTTGCACTGTTGTGGTGCAGCCGTCTCGGCTGCCAGCCGTAGGTCAGGCTGTGCCTGACATGTCGGTGCGTCAGGCACAGCCTGACCTACGAGTCGCAGTGGCGCCCGCACCACCAACCTGGCAGATCGTGCGGCTGGGCGGACCCGACTGGCAGCGGCTGGCCGACGACGCTGGGCGTCTGGCCGTCGAGGCGGAGAGCCGCTTCGCCGCGGCCGCCGCGCGCGAGTTCACCGCCGCGGATCGCTTCCGCCTGGCCATCGTGGCCTGCTCGCCCGCCGACCTGGCCGAGCGCGCACGCTTGGCCGCGGGACGCCTGGCCGCCGGCCCCGGACGCCTGGGCCTTGAGCCCAAGGGGATCTATCTGGGCGAGACCGCCCCGAAGCGGCCGCGCGTGGCCTTCCTCTTTCCCGGCCAGGGTTCGCAGTACGTGGGCATGTTGCAAGCGCTGGTGGGCGAGCTTCCGGCGGCCGCCGCCGCCATGCGGCAATTGGACGACGTGCTGGCCCGCTTGGGTTTTCCCTCCTTTGCCGACCTGGCGTGGGCCGACGGCGATGCCCTGGGCCGCGACGTGTGGCGGACGCAGCTTTCCGTGCTGCTGGCCGACAGCATCGTCGATGCCTCGTTGCGGGCGTTGGGGATCGAGCCCGACCGCATCAGCGGCCACAGTTATGGCGAGTATCCGGCCCTGTTGGCGGCCCATGCCTGGACCGTGGAAACGGCCATCCGCGCCACCCGCGTGCGCTGCGAGGCCATCGAAGCCTCGCGCGGCAGTTGCGGGGCCATGCTTTCCGTGCTGCTGGCGGCCCCGGCGTTGGAAAAGATCTGCCGCGCGCTGGGCGGCGCTCTCTACCTGGCCAATTACAACGCCCCGCAACAGACCGTCGTGGGCGGCAGCACGCCGGACATTCAGCGTCTGGCCGCGCGGTTGCAGGCCGAAGGCGTGACCGCCCGCGTGCTGGCCGTGCCGCGGCCGTACCACACGCCGCTGATGGCGGAAACCAAACTTGCCCTGCGGCAAGGATTGGAACCGCTGCCGATCCGGCCGCCGCGGGCGCCGCTGCTGAGCAGCGTGACCAACGGCTACGTCGCCGAGCCGGCCGAGATCAAGGCCAACCTGGTCGAGCAGATGACCGCGCCGGTGCGCTACGTCGAGTTGATCGAGCGGCTCGTCGGCGAAGGGGTCGGCGCGTTGGTGGAAGTCGGGCCCGGCGGGGTCCTCAGCGGCTTGCACCGCGCCATCGTGGGCCCGCGCCCCGTCGCCGTGTTGGCCGCAGACGATCGCAAGCAGGGCGGCCTGCGGCCCCTGCTGGCCGTGCGGGCGTGTCTGTAAACGATCGGTGCCTTGGAGCGCCAGGGCGAATGCGAACCGGGGACTGGTCCATTTTTCGGCGCGAAGAAGTCGCTTGCCGATGGACGTCTGGCCGAAAACATGGACCTGTCCCCCGCGGCGGCGCCCGTAGGTCAGGCTGTGCCTGACAGAACGGCGTGTCAGTCCGTAGGTCAGGCTGTGCCTGACATATCGCTGATCCTCCGCCTTCAAGGCACGCCTTACGAGATGGGGCTCACGCACGGCCGCGCGCAGGCCACCTCGATCCGCACCATCTTGCGGCGCTACGCCGACATCGCCGGCCTGGCCTGGGACCGGCTGCCGCCCAGCCATGCCGCCGGCACGCGACTGGACGTGCTCTTCGGCGCCGAGGAGTGGGAAGAGTTGTGCGGCATCGCCGACGGCGCCGAAGTCTCGCAGGCCGCCCTGGCACATCACAACTTGCGGCTGTATCCCGAAGCCGGCGCCGGCTGCGTGCAGTTCGCGCTTGCCGCCGAGGCCAATGGTCCGGCCGGCCTGCTGCACGCCGCCAACGAAGACCTGCCGCTGGGACTGGTGCTCCGCGACTGCCTGCACCGCAGCGTCCAGGTGCGGCGGCCCGCCGGGGGCATTCCGCACGTGATGTTCGCCGTGGCCGGTCAACCGTGCGGCGGCAGCGGCATCAACGCCCGCGGCCTGGCAGTCACCAGCGCCACGCTGCTGGACCAAAACGCACCCGCCGCCGCGGCGCGGGGAAAGCTCCACGGTGTCGTCATCCAGCGCATTCTCCGCGGCGCGGAAGATATTCCCTCGGCCATCGAGATCGTGCGGCGGACGCCCGGCCACGGCGCCTGGGCGCTGTGCCTGAGTCACCATCCGACCGACCAGGTATGCTACGTCGAATACGACGGCGACGCGGTTCGCACGCGCGGCCAAACGCGGCTGCTGGCGGCCAACCACAGCCTGTTGCACGAGCCGGCCCTGCCCACGCCGGCCCATTCGCTGCATCGCCTGTCGCGGCTGCAAGAGATCCTGGGCGACGCCCGGCCGCAACCGGTCGATGCCTCGCAGGCCCGCGCCGCCCTGCGCGACCGTTTCGACGCCGCCCGCCGCCGCCAGACGCCGCATCGCACCATGAACACGATTTGCCGCATCGACAACCAAATCAGCCTGGTGATGCAGCCGGCACAGGGCAGCATTTGGGTCACGCCCGGTCCCTGCCGCGACGGCGACGAGGAGCGCTTCGCTCATTGGACGGTCGCCGAGTTGCTCGCCACGACCGACGCTGCAGAGACCGTGCCAGCCGTGGCCGTAGGTCAGGCTGTGCCTGACAGGGTGTGTCAGGCACAGCCTGACCTACAAGTCGCGGGCACCACCGGCTCTGGCGGGCCGACATCCCAAGAGCCGGTGTGCCATCGCTTCCTGCCGCGGATGGTGGAAGCGCCGTTGCCGACCGGCCAGCGCAGCCCCACAACACTGGACGGCCCGGTGCTGTTGGTGGGACACAACGACTTAGCTCGCGCCGTGCAACGGCAGATCCACGAGCACGGCGGCCGCGCCGTCCTCTTGCCGCCGACCGATGACGTCGAAGAATCGCTGGCGGCCTTGGAAGAACTGTGGCACGCGGCACCGCTGCCGCATCTGCTGTTGCTGACGCCGCACGACGCCGACGCCGCCACCTGCCTGGAAGAAACGCCCTGGAATCAACGGCGGCTGCGCGGCGTCCTGTTGCCCTATCGCGTCTGCCAACGCTGGTACCAACTGCTCTTGGCCGCCGACCTCTTGCCGCGGGCTTCGCTGGTGGCCGTCACCAACTTGGGTGGGGCCTTCGGTTTCGGCTCGGCGGGTACGCTGCGCAGCGTCGAAAGCGGCGCCCTGGCCGGACTGGTCAAGGCCCTGGGCATGGAGGCCGGTAAGCGCCTCGACGGCACTTTCCCCGTGCGGGTCATCGATCTGGAGCCGGGCCGGCCAGCCGACGCCGCGGCCGCCGACGTGCTCGCCGAGTTGGCCGTCGCCGCCGCCCCACGCGAAGTCGCCTATGCCGGCGGCAAACGCTATCGCGTCCAGATGCTCCACGAGCCCGTGGTCCGCGCCGACGACGGCGACGTGCCCCAGGGCGGTGTCTGGGTCATCTCCGGCGGCGCCCGCGGCATCACCGCCGCGGTGGCGCGGGAGTTGGGCCGTCGTTATGCCCTGAAACTCCATCTGGTCGGCTCCAGCCCGCTGCCCGAGATCGATCCCTCCTGGCGGGACCTTTCCCCGGCGGCGCTGGTCGAACTGCGCAACACGATTCTCAAGCAGGCGGCCGGCCGCGGCCAGTCGCCCCTGCAAGCGTGGAACCGCGTGGAAAAGGCCATCGAGGTCGACCGCAACCTCCGCGCCTTCGCCGCCGACGGCATTCGCGTCACCTACCATGCCTGCGACGTCGGCGACCGCGATGCCCTGGCCGCCGTGTTGGCCGCCGTCCGCGCGGCCGACGGGCCGATCGAGGGCATCCTCCACGGCGCCGGCGTCGAGAACGCCTGCCGCTTCGAGAAGAAGCAGCTCGACATCGTCTCCCGAACCGTGGCCGCCAAGGTGGACGGCGCCGCCGCCCTGCTGGCCTTGACCGCGGGCGACCCGCTGAAGTACTTCATCGCGTTCGGCTCGATCAGCGGCCGCTTCGGCGGCATCGGCCAGACCGACTATTGCCTGGCCAACGAAATGCTGGCCAAACTGGTGGCGCAGTTCGGCCGTCAGCGGCCCGAGTGCCGGGCGGTCACCGTGCAATGGCACGGCTGGGATGAGATCGGCATGGCGGCCCGCCCGGAAACCCGGCAGTCGCCGCTGTTGCGCGACATGCGATTCCTGCCCGTCGCCGAGGGCGTCGGGCATCTGCTTGACGAGCTGCGTGCCGCCGCGATCGAGCGCGAAGTGGTCATCACCGACTGGCGTTATTGCCGGAAGTTTTATGCCGATTTGCCGGAGCACCCGCCCGCCAGGGGACTGTCCCAAGTTTCGTCCGTCGTCTCCGGAGGAGACGCCGAAACTGGGACTGTCCCCCTGCTCGCCGCCAGCAGTGCTGTGCCTGGTGGTGGCTCGGCACTGCTGGACAAGCCAGCAGTGGCACCCGTTGTGGTGCAGCCGTCTCGGCTGCTGGCCAGTGCCGGCGGGATGCCCGCACCCCAAGGTCCACAACGGATTGCGCCGTTGCTGGACGCCGTGTTGGAGTGCGTCGAGAACCAGCGATTGGTGGCCGAGATCCGGTTGGACCCGTTGGCCGATCGCTTCTTGTGCGAGCATCGTTTCAAGGAGCGGCCGATGTTGCCGCTGGTGATCGGTCTGGAAGCCTTTGCCGAGGCGGCCACGCAGTTGTACGGCGGCCGCCGCTGGGTCAGCGGACTGCGCGACGTGGAAACGGCCGACGCCCTGCGGTTCTTCGCCGATCAAACGGTCACGGCCCGCATTACCGCCGAGGCCACCGCCGCGGGCGTCCGCTGCCGGCTCAGTTCCTCCTGGTGCGACCGCCAGGGGAACGTGGTCGAGCAGGACCGCTTGCATCTGGCCGCGACGGTCGAACTGTCCGATCGGCCGCCGGCGCTGGACTTGCCGCCGCCGTGGCTGCCGGACTTTTGGTACGACGTCGATTATCCCGACGAGTCGGCCGTGATGTATCACGGCCCGGCATTTCGCTGTTTGCGGCGGGCGTCGTTGACCACCGGCGGCGGCTGCGGACAACTGCTGGCCCCGCCGCCCGGCGAAATTTTGGGCGCCCGCGGCCAAGACGCGGCCGGCGGGCCAGCCATCGTGCCGGCCGCCCTGCTGGACTCGGCGCTGTTCGCCTGCGGCGTGGTGATTTGGCTGGAGGGCGATGGCGTGGTGGCCATTCCTCAGGGCTGTCGCCGGCTGCGGCTGGGGCGGCCGGCCCGGGCCGACGAGGCATGCGCCCTGCGCGTGTTGCGCTTGCAGGGGACGAAGGACCGCGGCCTGTTCGACTGTACCGTCTTCGGCGACGACGGCGCGGTGATCGTGCATTTGGAAGGGTATCAGGCGGTGATTGTCGGCGGGGCGAAAATATTGTAGTAGGCACACGCCGTGTGCCTGCTACCCTAGGGAAGGAGAAAACCCATGATCGATCTGAGCGGGCGGGTGGCGCTGGTGACGGGCGGTTCGCGGGGCATCGGCCGGGCCTGCGCGCTGCGGCTGGCCGAGGCCGGCGCCGACGTAGTCATCAACTACGTCTCCGCGCATGCCGCCGCCGTGGAAGTCGCCACGCAAATCGAGGCCCGCGGCCGCCGCGCCGTGGTCGTCAAGGCCGACGTGAGCGAAGAAGACGACGTCCGCGCCATGGTCGAATTCATCGGCCGGGAAATGCAGCAGCTCGACATCATCGTCAGCAACGCGGCCACCGGCGGCTTTCGCCCCTTGCTGGCCGCCACGGCGCGGCAGTTCCACGCCACGATGACGGCCAACGTCCTGGCACTGGTTTACCTCGTGCAGGCGGCGCTGCCGCTGTTGGAACGCGCCAGCGGCCGCGCCAAGGTGGTGGCCATCTCCAGCCACGGTTCGCAGATCGCCCTGCCCATGTACGGCCTGATCGGTGGTTCCAAGGCCGCCTTGGAGAGCGTCGCCCGGCACTGCGCGCTGGAGATCGGCGACCGCAACGTCAACGTCAACGTCGTCAAGGCGGGATTGGTGGAAACCGATTCCACCCGCCAGCTTCCCCACGCCGAGGAGATGTTCGCCGCCCGGCAGGGCAAGACCATGGTGGGCCAGCGCATGTTGCGTTGCGAGGACGTGGCCGACGCCGTGCTCTTCCTTTGCAGCCCCTTGAGCGACATGATCCAGGGCGAAATTCTCACGGTGGACGGCGGCGCGGCCATCCACGTGTGAGGATTGCCGGGCGGATCTAGCAACACCACAATAGGCACTAAATTAAGGAAGTGCCTCCCCAATGTCTCGTCCCCTCTCCCTCCGGGAGAGGGCTAGGGTGAGGGCGAACAACCAAAGAGCTTCGCCGCAGCCCTCACCCCAACCCCCCCCATAGGGAGATGTGGCCATCGGCGTGGCCCTCACGGCCATTTGCCCATGGGTGCAAGTCGTGCTTTGCACGACTTCAGCCGGAGGTCTGATAGGGGTAACGTTGACCGGTAGCCCGGCTTGGTCGTTCCCTCCAGAAGGTGGTTAGTGGGGTGGTCTCGCTCAGGTAGTCGGCGGCCAGTTGCAAGAGGGCTTCGGCACCGCCCTCAGACCAGAACGTCTCGCTCCCTTTGACGCGACGATTGATCTGCTTGATCGTCGATTCGATGTGGCTGCTGGTGATCGGCAATCCCGCACGGCGGTATTGGTCGTAGTGCATCCGGGACTTTTGGTTCTCCAAGTACCGCAGCGCATCAGCCACCTTGGATCGGGGCGACTCTTCCGATTCACCCTTTTTCGGCCGGCCCAACTCCTGCTGACGGACACGCAACGCCTCGATCACCAGTTGAACCTGTCCGCTCCAGATCCATTGCGCCCATTGACAGTAGATCGGCCAACCCTCACGCAGGCTTCGTCCTGCCACCGCGGCCGCAAATACGTAACAGATCGCATGGATGAAGTCCACGATCGGCGTGTAATGCGAGAAGTGGTTGCGCCACACCGTCCAATTGGCATCCTGCCCGTCGGCGACAAACGCCTTGCGTGGCGCTGCGGCAAACCCTCGCTGCCAAGCTGCTGCGGCCAATTGTCTGCCAAAGGCATGGACGTCTTCGCGCGTCGCGATCACGCTCCGCACCAGCACCTCCGGTTGCCCCGGCCGCCGTGGCGATACCACGACCGGACTGGCCGTGTCATCGGGACTGATTCCCAAAGCCCAGGAGTGAGGGGAAAAAATCCTTGCGGCATCGCTTGCATCGTCCATAGGATTCCTGCCAGGCGGCCTCTCCCCGCTTGGCTTGGAGGAGCCGCCCGGCAATCTCCTCCAAGGGGATGGGGTCCCTACAGCCGCCGCATTTCCCTGCCGGATGGCCGTCCTTCTCCGCCTGCTCGCGCAGGCTTTGGGCGAGCATGGCACAGCCCAGGGCGTCGCCGACTTCTCCCGTCTGTTCTTCCATGTCCACAAATTTTGTCCCCCCGGGGCGGATAACCCTTGGGACCATACAATTCCCGTCGCAGTTCCTCCGCCAATGCCTCCACGCGTTCCTGCAATCTTGGACTCAGAGCCATCCCTGGCATCCTCTTTTACCTGGTTTACAAAGACTCGGCCTTCGGCCGAGCAAAATCCCCCCCCCTTTGTTTACCAACGTTCAACCGATTCGCAAAGTGCAACTTGCACCCGGGCATGATTTTCTCATACCAGCCGACTGGTGAAAAAATATGACATCGGTTACAATAGGGTTATTGGAGCAACCGGCGGTTTCCCACCTGACGCGCGGTTCCGTTGCTTCCAAAGTTCGATGTCCCGCCCGCGGGCCGCGCGACACACGATTTGGCAAAACGCCCTGATTCCACGCCAGGGCCAAGGAGGTTTCCCCTGAACAGTCACAAATACCAGATCGGCGCGGCCACCGTGGTGCTGCTGGTGGCGTTGCGGTTGGGCCTGGGCGTTCACTTCCTCTACGAGGGAGTGTGGAAAATCAACCATCCCGTCGCCTTTGCGGCCGAGACCGAAGGCTTCCTCACCGGCGCTCGCGGTCCGCTGGCCGGCGTCTTCTATGCTATGGTGCCCGATATCGACGGCCGCCAACGCTTGGCTGGCAAGCCGGAAAAGGTCGCCGTGGAAAAGGAGACTACTGCCGGCAAGCTGAAGAAAGTCGAAATCGAGGTCGTCAAGAACGAGGCCCGCACCCACCAGTGGCAGGCCATTCGCGACCAGTTCGTGGCCCGGCACCCCGACCTCAAAGAGAAGGCCGAGGAGGTCTGTGCGCAGCAGTTGCTCGAAGCCGAGGCGTACTTGGGCGAGAACGGGGACGACATCCAGACCTATCTGACCGCGTTGGATCGCTTCGAGGAGAGCAAGAAGAGCAGCCCCTCGACCGCTTTCCAGACGAAACGCAATTGGGACACGATGCGCAGCCTACGCAGCGAAGCGAAAGTCTGGCTCGCGGATCTCGACGCCCGGCGGGATGCCTACAAGGACAAGCTCGCCCAACTCCTGGGCAGCGAGACGGCCGCCGACGCCGCATTTCCGCCGTGTTGGAATCCGCTGGCCTGGAGCCAGATGGAATTGATCCGTTTCGCCATCACCTGGGGCCTGACGGCCATCGGCGTCTGCCTGCTACTGGGACTCTGCACGCGGCCGGCAGCCATCGGCGGCGGGCTGTTCATGCTCTTCGTCGTGATGAGCCAGCCCTCGTATCCGGGCGTGATTCCGCCCGATCCGCCGCAACTGGGACATGCCCTGTTGGTCAACAAGGACTTCATTGAAATGTTGGCCCTGTTCCTCATCGCCAGCACGGCCGTGGGGCACTGGGGCGGCTTGGACTACTTCCTGGACCGCTTCATCGTCCAGCCGTTTCTCTCCAAGACCGTCTGCCGCTGCAAGAAGGAAGCATCCACTTAAGACCGGCGAATGAAAAGTATCCGGCACACTCCGTGTGCCGTTGCCGGCGGCACACGGAGTGTGCCGGATACATTGAAGCAAAAGGAAAGATCATAAAATGATGAATCTGACTCCCGAACAGCGAGCTGCCGGCCGCGACAACTTCTCGGCCGAAGTGACGCGCCGCGATCTGCTCAAGGCGGGCGCGGCCACCGCCGTGGTGGCCGGCGTGGGCGTGGGTGGCTTCACCTACGGCTACCGCAAGGCCCTGGGCTCGCCGGTCCGCGTGGGCGTGATCGGCACCGGCGACGAGGGCAACGTGCTCATCGGCGCCATCAACCCCAGCTTCATCGAAGTGAAGTCGATCTGCGACATCCGCCCCTACAACCGCTTCCGCGCCTTCCACGGCGAACTGGATCAGGTCACCCGGCCGGGACTGATGTCGGTCTACGGCTGGAAAACCGCCACCGAGGCCAAGAATCACGTCAAGGTCTACGAGGGCTCCTACCAGGAGTTGATCGCCAACGCCAAACGGGACGGCATCGAGGCGGTGATCATCGCCCTGCCCCTGCACCTGCACGCCCCGGCGGCCGTGGCCGCCATGCAAGCCGGCCTGCACGTCATCACGGAAAAGCTCATGGGCCATAGCGTCCACGAGTGCAAGGAGATGGCTCGCATCGCCCGGGAAACCAAGCGGCACCTGGCCACCGGACACCAGCGGCATTACAACGTCCTTTATGCCAACGCCATGGATCAGATCCAGCGCGGCATCCTGGGCGAGTTGCACTACATCCGCGCCCAATGGCACCGCGGTAATCTGCCCGGCCACGATAGCTGGCAGCCGCCGTTGCCGCCCGGCGTCCGCACCGCGGACAAGGAAGAGAAGAGTACCACGGCGTTGGCCGAGCGGTTGGCCGCCTGCCAGCGGGAGTTGGCCGAGGCCTCCGGCAGCGATCTGGACCTGTGTATGAAGCGCCTGGCGCAACTGGAGGCGCAAGTGGCCGACGCCATCCTCCACACCACCAAGGACAAAGACGGCAAGACGCTGGCCGAGTCGTTCGGCTACCAAAAGGGCCAGGGCGCCTACGATCGCCCGGCCATCGAAGAGTTGATCCGCTGGCGGCTCTGGGACCGCACCGGCGCCGGCCTGATGGCCGAGTTGGGCAGCCATCAGTTGGACGCCGCCACGCTGCTGATTTCGGCCGCCCACGGCAATCCCAAGCAGCATCCGCATCCGCTGAACGTCATCGCCGCGGCTGACCGGCCCATTTTCCCGGCCGACCGCGACATCGAGGACCACGTTTTCTGCGTCATCGAGTTCCCCACTCCCGATTACGACCCCAAGGACGACAACAAGCGGCGAAAGAAGATCTCCGTGCAGTATTCCTCGATCAACGGCAACGGTTTCGGCGGCTACGGCGAGATCGTCTACGGCACCAAGGCCACCCTGATCCTGGAGAAGGAGCAGGAGGCGATGCTCTTCAAGGGGCCCGCGGCGCCCAGCACGATCAAGGTTTCCGGCGCCGCGGGCGGCCCGACCATGGACACCCAGGCCAGCGGCGCCGCCCACGTGGCGGCCACCTCCACCAGCAAGGAGCCGGTCAGCCGCGGTTATGCCGAGGAACTGGAGCATTGGGCCTGGTGCATCCGTCATCCGGCCCCGGAGAACAAGCCCCGTTGCCATCCGGAAGTGGCTATGGGCGACGCCGTGATCGCGCTGACGACCAACATGGCCGCCCGCCAGGGGAAACGCATCGTGTTCGACCCGGAGTGGTTCGAGATCGACAGCGACAAGACGCCCGAAGGCGTCGAGCCCGACGTGCGACGCTACCAAGACACGTAGGGTCCACGCTGTATCCGGCACACTCCGTGTGCCGTTGGCCCGGCGGCACACGGAGTGTGCCGGATACGAGAAAGTAGCGTGGGATGCGTCCGACGAGGCCCACCAGAGAATAGCCTACAACGCCGATAAGCAGGGAGACAGAAATGAACTTGAGTCCCGAGGAAAGAGAAGTCGGGAAGGCCAACTTTTTCGCCGCCATCGGCAGCCCGCTGATCCGCCGCGAGTTCCTCCTCAAAGGCATTCGCGACAACATCAGCTCCCGTCACGGCCTGGGCCCCTACTATTTCGGCTACGACAAGACCGTCGAGGAGCCCTTGCGCGTGGGCATCCTCGGCACCGGCGACGAGGGGAGCGTGCTGTTGGGGGCGCTGAATCCGGCCTTCTTCCAAGTGGCGGCCATTGCCGACATTCGCCCCTACAACGTCCATCGCGCCTTCCACGGCGATTACTACAGCGAGGCGCAATTGAAGGCGCGCCCGGGCCTGATCAGCCTCTACAAGTGGAAAGACGAGGACGCCGCCCGCAAGCAAGTCAAGGTTTATGGGCATTACGACGAGTTGATCCGCAATGCCAAGGCCGACAAGATCGAGGCCGTCATTATCGCCTTGCCCTTGCACCTGCACGCCCCCGCGGCGGTGGCCGCCATGCGGGCCGGCTTGCACGTGCTCACGGAAAAGCTCATGGGCCACAGCGTCCACGAGTGCAAGGAGATGGCCCGCGTGGCCGCGGAAACCAAGCTCTACCTGGCCGTCGGCCACCAGCGGCATTACAGCATTCTCTACAACAACGCCGTCGAACTGATCCAAAAGGGCGTGCTGGGCGACCTGCACTACATCCGCGCCCAATGGCACCGCGGCAACCTGCCGGGCCACGATAGCTGGCAGCAGCCGATGCCCAGGACCGCCAAGCCCGACGATCCGCAAGCCGGCCACCTGGACGAACAACTGCAAAAATGGTCGGCCACGCTGGAGCAACTTAAGC
>CAYYBU010000001.1:0-25929 GCA_964469945.1 uncultured Planctomycetaceae bacterium | reverse complement strand
GCTACATGGGCGGTGCGCTTAAGGATTTCCTCGACCGCAGCTTCTATCCCACACATGATGAGGTGACCGATAAGCCTTACGTAGCCTTCGTGACCCACGGAGGCAAGGGAAAGGCAATTGCCAGCATCGAGTCGGTCGCGACGACGTTCAAGTTCAAGAAAGTGGCCGAGCCCGTGGTGGTGCAAGGCCGTCCTGACGGCCAAGGCACGGAACAACTCAAGGCCCTTGGTGTCAAACTCGCCGGGGCGACCAAGGGCTGACAGCGACGCCCGCTTGGCATGTTCCCACGCTCCGCCATGATGCCTTTTCATCGCGGCGGAGCGCGATGAGTACAGCTATTGACTCGCCGGTCCTTGGCGTCTCATGGGAGCCCGAAGCGCAAGCGAGGGCCTCAGAACTGTTGAAGTGCGGTCGGGAGTCGTTTTATTGACACGTGGGGCGTTTCTGGTACGCTGGTGGGCATGTCACGGTGGATTTGTGTAGCCGTGGGCGGGATGGCTTGCCACGCCCCCGATCGGTGCGCGGGCCTTGTGAAACGACTTCCGACCCCTTTGATCGCGCTTGTGAAACGACTTCCGACCCCTTTGATCGCGTCCCGACCCCTTTGATCGCGTCCTAAAACGTGGCGCGTAGCTCTCGGCAACCATTCGCCCGCTTCCTTCGCCAACGGTAGCCAATCAGACCACCAGCCCCGACAGCCAATAGGACAAGAGTGGAAGGTTCAGGGACGGGGTTGAGGAGAAATGCGTCCTACTGACCGTGGGGATTTATCCCCATACCAACGATTTGCCCCGAGTCGTTGATGTCAAAAGCGTAAGTAAGTGTCCATCCAGCATTGGAAGGTATCAAGTTGTTTAGGTCGTGCATGACCCCACCGCTGTATAGGAAAGCGTCGGGACCGGAGTACGGGACATCACTGATTTTTGCAGGTTGGGGGAGGAAGGGGGACGGGCGCGCTTATTGACATATTTGGGCCATTTCTTTCCCGTCGTCGATAATCGCGACTCTCTCCCTTTTTCTCTTGTAAGGGCCGGCCGAAGAATAACTTCCCTACTCGTCACGCTCCGTCGTGATGCAATTCCTCACGGCGGAGCGTGACGAGTACGGGCAAATCGGGAAGTTATTTTTCGGCCGAGCCTAAACGGTTACTTTCGCTACACCTCCCCCAGCGCCGCGACGATGATCCCCACAATCCGCCGGGCATCGAATTGTCTGGCCGCCAGCGCGCCGACGGCCTTGCGATCCAAAAGCCGGCACTGGGCCACCGCCTCCACGCACGCCTGCCCGTCGAGTCGGTCCAGCAACACGCCCGTGCGGCCGGGCCGAATGAACGGCGCGCCGCGCGGTATTCCCACTGCCGGACAGCCGGACAAAAGAATTTCCGCCAAGGCCAACGGACCGCGATCATCATCGGACAGGTACACGCAACATCGCGACCGCCGCGCGGCCTGGATCAGATCGTCGCGCCGATAACGCCCATAGTGAATGACGACCGACCGCGGCCAGGCTTGCTGCAACCGTGCCACGGTCTCCGCAGCGACGCCCGATTTCTCGTAGATCAACAAGTCGTGCTCGGCGGGCAGCGGGCCGCCGGGATGCGGATCGATCGGATAGGGCCACACCACCAGCGGCGCGCGGTTGGCCGGACCGCGATACTGCTCGATGAGCCGCCGGTACCAGTGCGATTCGGTGAAGAGCAGTCGGCAACTGGCCGCCGCGCAGATCGCCCGCTCGGCCTCGTTGTGGCAGGGCTGGCGGCTCTGGGCAAAGAGGATATTGGGGCCGGCGACGAAGGGTTGTCCGGTTCGTGCGCACAGTGCGGCCGCCTCGCCGTCTTCCCAGCACCAGAACCAGGGAATTTCCTTCTTCTGCAAGATGCCGCCGATGCGGAGCCAGGGCGGCCCGAATTCCCGCAAGGCCTTTTGCAAGGCATACTGGCCGTTGCCCGGGCCGCGACCGGTTTGGGCGGAAACCGCGCGAATCAAGCGAATCGGCTTCATGGTTTGACCGTTTTCCTTCAAAATATCCTCGGATGTACGCCGGGCACGATCGGCGGATGGCACAGATCGATGCCCGGCGGATCGACGATTTCCAGCGGCGTTTTCTCTCCGCGGAAGGCGCCCAACCGCCGATAGCCGTCGCCGCCCATGCCCGACAGGTGCCAGCCGTGGCCGCTCCAACAGTAGATGTAAAAGGGCGGCCATTCAAGCGTGCAGGGGTCGGCCGGCTCAATGCGGGCGCCGCGGAACCGCGCGGCCAGGGCCTGGTCTTCGCCGTTGTCCATGGCCGGATAGCCGCCGAGGCGGCGGAACAGGTCGCGCCGATAGGCCCAACCGCCGTGAAACAGTCCGCCGGTGTGATGTTGTTGTAGCCGGCCGTCGTCTTGCCGGTGGAGGACCAGGGAGGGACGCGACCAGGCGGCACGTTTCAAGGCAGCGGCCGAGGCCGACAGCGCCCAGGGCAGATACAAATCGTCGTCGTCCCAGACGGCCAGGGCGTCGGTGTCGGCGGCCACTAGGGCGGCCGCCGCATTGCGTTTTTCCCCCAGGGTGGGAAACCGCGTCGCCGTGGAAATCAACCGCCAGCCCGCTCCCGAGGCGTCGTCGTATTGGCCCGCATCGTCCAGAATGACCAACTCCCGTTTCGCGGCCGGATAATCCTGGCGAAGAAAGCATTGGATCATCCAGCCCAATTGCCTGGGACGCAGGTAAGTGACGCACACGGCGGCGATTTTCATGACAATTCCTCAAACAACGCCTGCCACTGCGACCAGATCGCCCGGGGCTCGGCCAATTCGTGGAGCAGCGCGTGCCGGGCCTGGCGGATGAGTTGCCGGCGGTGCTCTTCGTCATAGGCCAAGCGTGCGGCATAGTAGGCGAACTGGTCGTCGGTCGTGCAGAGGTAACCGGTCTCGCCGTGGCGGATCATCTCCTGCCAGCCGCCTTTGGCATCGACCACCAGGGGCACGCCCGCGGCCATGGCTTCCAGGCCGACCCGCGGCCAGTTTTCCACTGCCGCGGCGTTGGCCTGCACCAGGGCATGGAGCGAGTGGAGCAGTTGCGCGGGCGTCTGTGCCCCGGCGGGAAAGCACTCGGCCCACGGTGGCGGCGGTCCCAGCCGCGCCTGTATGTCCTGTTGCCAGCCCAGCACGCGAGCCCGGATCGGATGCGGAATCCGTCCGTAGGTTTTCCACAGCGTGGGCGAGAACTTATCGGGATCGGCGCGGCTGACTCGCCCGACGACGAAAACTTCGCCCGCCGCATGGGGGCGAGGCGCGAAAGCCAGTTCGTCGGCATCCCAGGCGCCGCGAATGATTCGTCCCCGACCGTCTTCATATCCATAAGGGCGTAGTTGCGGTGTCAGTTCGTCGTGCTGGTAACGGCTCTGGAAGACGTGCCGGGCGAAGGGGCCGAATTGCCGATAATGCAGCCGTTCCTCGGGAAAAAGCCAATTCATGCAACCCAGCCAGACCACGCGGCAGCCGAGCCGGCGAAAACGCTCGGCGGCCGCCAGAAATCGCGTATTGCAAAACACCACGACGATGCCGCCGGCAAGCCCGGGCACACGATCCAGATCATCGGGCTGGCTCTCGATGGTGCGACAACCCAGATTCTCCAGGCGCAACTGCCAGGCGGGGTCAGCCTGCCAGGTGGGCAGCAGCGCGACGTCGCAGCCGAAGCGGCGCCACAGTTTCACCGTGTGCCACAGTTCGGTGTTGGCCCCACCGATCGCCGAGGGATAGCCGATGACGAAAACTCTCATGGTGAAGATCGCACGGTACGGATCGGGGCCATCAACTGCTGCGCTGGATGAACTGCAAGGGGCAGTAGGGCGGCATATACGTCGGCGGCTGTTCGAGATACGGCGGGGTGGGGTTCGGCATCGGTTCCTCATCGCCGGTCGCGACGACCTGTCCCACCGAGGTCAGCGCATTGACGTTGTTTCCCGCCGCGACCCAGGCGGTGCCGAAGGTGGTCGTGTCCAGGGCGTGCCGATGGTCCGGGTAGATGCCTCCGCCGGTCCACTCCGGGGCATACTGGCCGCCGGCGCCGATGGGCATGCGATCCGTCATCAGCGCATAAGCCGACCAGCCGCGGGGGATCTGTGCATAGATCTGCATGCGCACCGTACCGCCGGCATCGTCGATGTGCGCGCCGTAGTCGAGAATCGTCCACTGCCCGGTCTGATCGCGGCCGAGCTTGATCACGTCGCCGGGAAACAAGGCCGGCGAACGCGAGGGCGGCACGCTGCAGGTGTCTCCAAGACTGGGCAGCGGCAGGTTCATGACGCCGCCCACCTCATTGGAACCGTCCGCGTCGCACAGCATGACGGGGACGGATGTCGAGTTTTGACAAAAGCCGGCCATCATGCCGAAGTTCGTGTACCCGCAGCCGGCCTGCACTTTGGCGTAGGAAACCACCCACGGCGGGCCGTCGCCGAGGATCTCCCAACGGCCGCTCTGGCGATCCCATTGGCAAACCACACGGCTACCCGCGGCAAAGGGGGATGGCCCCACGGCGTAGCCGGCGGCGTTGCACGGCGCACAAGGATGCCAGATGGTGACCACGGCGGAATGCTGACTGCCACCGTAGCTGCGCACCGCCTGGCCGTCCGGCGCGACATCCGTCGCCTGGAACTGCTGACACCAGACCATCTGCGCCGTGGCATAGGCCGTCGGCTCGCGATCGAAATGATCGCTGGGGGCGTCGGTCAGGTTCGGGTAGTTCAACTCCTCGAGCAGTTGGAAGATCGCCAGGGGCGTCCGCCGCGGGCCGAAAAACGTGATGCCGCCGCTGCCGTACTGGGCCTCTCCGGCAGTCCCGGGACGACCCAGGGCATTGACCTGGTCGATCAGTTCGTTCTGACAAGCGGCGCTCAGTGGATCGCCGCGATGGACACGTTCGATCGTCATGGGGAACTCACTGCGGAGCGTTGTAATGTAACAACCGTTCATCTGCCGATCCTTGGGATCGGCCGAGTAATAACTTCCGGACTTGGGCGGAAGGTCCAGTCCCCCGTAGGTCAGGCTGTGCCTGACAGTCTGGGGTGTCAGGCACAGCCTGACCTACGATTTGCGGATATTATTTTTCCGCCGATCTTTACGATATCGCCGTGAACTCGAACAGGGCATCGAAATCCTCCGTCGCATAGAGGGAGTTGCCGTTCTGATCGACCAGCCGGTCCCAGCACGAATTGGGAAAGGGCACGTCGCAGTAACAGTGGTTCCAACCGTAGGTGGTCTCGCCGAAAATGCCGTCGAGGATCTTGATGGCCTTTTCCCGGAAGACGTAAGTGATGCGCCAGCCGAACTGCGGTTGCTGAAAGTCGTCCAGGCCGACGAACTCGCGATCGGCCCTGGCGCCATCGAATAGCACGGTCTCGGCGGCCGCGCCCATGAAAAGCGCGTTGTTGACCGTGCCCGCGCAATCGCGAATGGCGTCCCAGGGCGGATCGATCACGTGCCGCCAGGTGAGTTGGTGCTCGACGATGGGGATCCGCAGCGTGGGCACGGCGTCCGGCGGCACCGGCAGCGTGGCGTCGGATTGCCACTGCAAGCTCTGTCCGGGCAGCGTGAGATATTCGCCGGCAAAGTCCATACGGTAGGTGAGGATCGTGCCCGGCTGCGCGCCGGGCATTTTCGGATAACCGCCCCCATCGATCAACTCGTAGCTGACCACGACCTGGGCGAACTGATTGCTGTAGCTGTTCAGATCCGCCGTCAGATCCAGGAATGCGCCCTGATCGTCGGGCTTCTTCTCGAACGGTTCCACGCGCACCCGCGTGGCCATCACGCCGGGGTGGCCCGGATATTGGGCCTGCCAGGGGCCGTCGCTTGCGTTGGCGGTGCCCAACAGCGCGGCCACCACGCTCAGCCGATCTTCATAGGCACAGAGCAAACGCCGTTGGGCGGCCATGCCTTCCGGCCCATAAGTTTCCGTGGGCGAGCCGGCCAGTTCCTTGAACAACACGGTCATGATCGTTTCTCCATCATCTGGCGAATCCATTGTTCGCGTTGCCGGCGCCGCCGTGCGCAATAAGCCAGCCCGTCGGCCACCGCCATGCGTTTGCACGCGCCGGGCCCGCACGATTCGGTCAAATAAGTCCACATCTGCGCGATCGTCAGCGCGGCGAGTTCGGCGGGCGACCAGCCGTAGAGGCGGCTCAAACGGCACGCCCATTGGCCCCACGGCGGCGCCGCATCGCGCCAGGCGGCGTCGCGCTCCTCAGCCGGGCCGCCCATCGGCTGGTCCACCGGCAATCCGTAACAGGCTTCCATGCGGCGGACCAGCTCCGCCCGCCTCTCCAAGGACAGACGTGCGAGGATCGCCGCGGCCTCTTCGAGCTCCACGCTCGGCTGCCGCTTGCGGATCATCAGCCAGAAGCGGTAACAGAGACCCGCCCACGTCTGCCACCACTGGTCCAGATCGCCGAGGGTCACGCGCCGCGCCGCCACGGCCTGGTCGAAGACCCGCTCCAATTCCTGTTCCTGTTCCTCGGCACTCATGCCGGCCAGCCGCTGCCGCAGTCCGCCGCGTGGATCGGCACGCGCGGCAACGATCTGGTTCTCGATCTCGCCATAGTCCGCCAACGTCAACGGACTCAGGTGGTAGGTGCGGCCGCCGCACGTCACGGTGTGGCCGGCGGCGGTCAACTGGCTCAAACCGTCCATGTCACTCTCCCCAGGCGGCTTCCGCGCTGCCTTGGTTGGCCAATGCTTCGCGAATGCCTTTCTGTTCGGCCAGTTGCTCGCGAGCAATGCGGATCTGCTCCTGCTGATCGCTGTGCGTGGCCACGTCTTGGAAAAGTCCCTGGAGATCCATGACGCTGGCGGCCGGAAAAGGCGGCAGCATGACGGACGATGCCGCATCGGCATACGGCGAGGGAAACTGCTGGACATCGTCGCTTGGCCCGGGAAGCGACTGGCTCGGCAGCGCCGACTGTACGTCATCGGCCCCCTGCGCGGCAGGCGTGGAGGACAGCGGGTCAGCGGCATCGGACGCTTGCTCTTCATGGGCATTCTCGGGTGCGGTGCTCGGCGCGGCCGTACTGTAGGCCGGGCGATTCTCTGCGTCTTGCTCGTCAGCATCCTCCCCGCGCAGCCTGGACGGGGGTGCCCCCGCGTCTGCCTTCTCGGGAAAAGGCCGGCGCGCCTCGTCGCCACGGTCGGCTGCTTCATCCGGGCCGCGGTCCTCCTCGGTCGCTCGCAACCGGGCCGGCGCCGACGCCGCACGATCCTCCACGGGTTGCGGGGATTCGCCTTGCCGCACGAACGGCTGCCGCGCCGAGTCGCCGCTCTCCTCGGCGCCGTGGTCGGCCACCGCGCGCAGGATTGCCATCATGCTGCTGAGGCTTTCGACCACGCTGCGGACCGTCTCGCTCAGAACGTCGAGGGAATCCCGGGCACGCTCAATGCTATCCGCCACAGCGCCTTCGGACGACGTGGAGGGGACAGTTTGTGACGACGATCGGGTATGCATGGCAACATCTCTTTTTCCACGTAAGCGTTCACGAGGTGCGCGGGGACTGGTCCATTTTTCGGCCAATCGACCTGGCTCGCAGACGTGATGCGGTCCGAAAATATGGACCTGTCCCCTTCTTCCCCCTAACTGGCCTTGGCCACGATGCCGTTCGGCGTCACCGCGCCGTTGCCGGAAAACTCCACGGCGTAGGCGAGTATCTTGCCGGCGCTCAGATCGACATCGACCTCGATCTTGTCGATGATCGCGGGGACCTGGTAGTAGTTGTTGCCGCTGTTGTCGACGTGCAATTGCAGCGTGGCGGCGTCTCCCTCGGCCACGGGGCAATGTCCGCTGTCGTCGACCTTGACCTGGAACGAGCCCGTGGAATCGCACACGCCCGCGGCACGTTGTTTCCAGCCGCCGGTGTCATTGGCGGCGTAGGACGGATTGTTGCTGGTGATGGTGAATTTCCAGTTCGAGACGGGAGTCACCTCGTCGCTGTTCAGGTAGAGGGTGCCGCTTTTTCCGCTTAATACGGCCATGCCATGCTTCTCCTTGCTAAGGTTGATAGTGAAGTCGTTTCAATGTATCCGGCACACTCCGTGTGCCGCCCGCAACGGCACACGGAGTGTGCCGGATACTACTGGCCCGCGGCCAACTGCACGGTGCAATTCAACTCGCAGGTGCATTGCCAAACGCTGTCGGCGGTTTGCCGCTCGAAGTCGTTGACCCACAGCACGTCGACGACCTTATCGCTGCCGGCCAGGGCGAACGCGCTGCGGTCGAAGACGGCCTTGATCTGCGCCACGATCGCGGCCGCGGCGTCATGCTGAGCGTGGAACACGTCGATGCGCAAGCCGACCGTCGCCACCGACGAGCCGTCATTGAGGTATGCCGCCGGACGTTCGCTTTCCTTGTTGATGGTGGCGAACGGCACGGTTGGATCCACGCTCATGCCGGTATAGACCCGCGCGGCCGGCAGCAGGGCGTTCAACGCCGCGGCCGCCGCCCAACGCTGATGGATGACTTGAGCCAGATTCATGGGGCCTGCTCCTCGTGGTTTGTCATGGCCAGGGCGTCACTTCGGCGTCGATGGTCAATAGTTCCCCAATGCGTTGGGCACGGCTCGTGCCCAGCACCTTGTAGAGGGTGCCATCGGCTGCCTGGATGCGGTGCGTTTGGTCCAGGACAAGTTCCTCGGCGACGAAGATTTGGCAGCGCGTGGTTGCCTCGCGCGCCTCGTGTTGGCTGCCCACGCGCATCTCGGCCGGCTGGATGCGGGCGCGAACGCCCGTCTTCCAAGGCAGCCAGGTGGGTTCGGCAGCCCCGCCAGCTCCCTTGCGGTAGATCGCCTTGACGATCGTGATGCAGTCGTCCAGGCCATAGACCACGGTCGCGTTGCGCGCCGTGCAGCGCCAGCGCGAGCCCAGCGTCGTGCGTTGCACGTCCAAGACCGTCCATTGGCATCCCTCGCCGCTGAGGACCACGTCGCCCAGGCGCGGCGCATCGTGCAGTTCCGCCGCGGGCAGGTGCCAGGTGACGTCGTTGGCCGTGTATTTTCCGTTGGACGCGGCGGCCTCGCGCGTGGTCACCTGGCGGCGGAGGGCATGGGGAATGACCGTGCCCGGGCCGCCGGGAATGCTGCCGCGCCGGCATAGCGTCACCGCTTCGAGACCGTCGCAAACGGCGGCGAAATCGGAAGTCGGGTCCATCTTCATCCTTTCTTACGTGTATCCCTGCGACCGCACCTCGACCGGCGCGCCGGCCGCCGCTTGCTGGTCGCACCACTGCACGGTGCTCTGCAACTGCCCGAGATATTCTCCCCAGGAGATGTTCTGGCCGTCGATCTGGTACGTCGGCTTCGGCTGGGCCGTGATTTCGGCGATCAAAGCCAAAGCCTGTGCCTTGATGGTGGCCAGTCGTTCGATGTCCGTGGGCATAGCAGGTCGCCTTGCAATAAAGTTCTAAATGGCGTTCACGCGAAACCGCAGCAGGACCACTTGTCCGCTGCTGGGCGTGAGCCGGTATTCGACCAGATATTTCCGTCCGGCCGTGGGAAACGCCGGGCTGGCCGAGACGTCCAGCAGGTGGCAAAAGTTGTAGCCGATCGTGTCGATCGTCCAGGTCGCGTCCACGCGCGGCTGGTCGAGCACCACGCCGGCAATAACCAGCGCAACCGCCTCGTGGCCGGCCACGGGCGTGCGCCGGTCGGCATCGTCGTCATCCAGCAGGTAGACCGAATAAGTCAGCGTCGCCAGGGCGGATGGCGCCAGGCACGCGCCGCTGCTGTCGACAATGCGGGCCAGCAGCGTACACGTGCCGCCCTCGAACACCGTTCCGTAGATATCGCATGTCGCCGGCATGGTAGACCACCGATCCTGGTTTTTTCGGTTCCGTAAAGCAAATTCAGGCCACCCGGCCGCACTGCGCTCCGGCGGCGGTCACTTCGCCGGCGGCAATCTCATAGCGGCCTTCCCACCAGAACAGGCTGCCGTCGCAAAGTTGATCGAGGGGCATGGTTGCGAGTTGGTCGAGATTCATGGGTGTGCCAATCAACTGCCGCTGGACGAGTTGAGGGTCACGGTACCGTCGGGGTGGACCGTGTAGGCCTGCGCGGCGCTGAGGTACTTCGGATCGAGCAACGTGGGGTTGATGGCTGCAATGCAGCCCACCAATAGGCCGGCACAACGAAAGACCTCCGCCGCACTGGTCCCGAGCTGCGCCACGTACTGTGCCGGGGTGAAGTTGGGGTTTGCCCACACGGCCGACCAGTTGCGTTGGATGACACTGACCATCTGCGCGAGCAGTTGACGGCCATCCAGGCTCATGTGGTTCTGTGCCGCCGCCAAGAGTTGGGCCTGGGTCGGTTGGGGCGCGCTGGGAGTCTGGACGGGGAAAAACGGATTGGGGGTCGTCATGATGCGTCCTTTCGGTTATGGAGTTATCGGTGTTCGGTTTTCTCAACTCAGCGTGGCCGTTTTCCAGCCCGCGTTGGTCATTACCCGCAGGCGGTGATGGACCGTGTCGTAATAGATCATGCCTTCGGGCTCGCTGCCGGTCTCGGCGTATCCGGTGACTCTGATGCTGCCGGCCACCTGCAAGGCCGCCCCGCTGCCGTCATCGTAGGGTGTGCCGATGTGAGCGACATTGTTGACATTCAGAAACCCGGTGCCCAAAGATCCCTGCTGGAGAAAGTCGTAGCACCCATCTCCGCTGATTCCCACCCAGCGTTGATCGTCGAGGACCGAGCAGAACCACAGCGTGTCGTCGCTGAAAGATATTCCCGCTACCCGAGAACCGCCACCAAAAGTGTTCGCGAGAACGAGACCGCTCCCGGACCACCCACTACTGTTAGAAACTGCCATGCCGAGATACGTGAAGCCATACATTTCGTTCAGCGGGGGGTCTGTGTATAAATAAGAATCGACCCAGAAGGTATCGGCTCCCGTGGAGGCATAGGAACTGGCACTCAGGTTGCCGGCCATCGTCAGGTCGCCGGCGCCGTCCGTCGCGATTAAGCCGTGATCGAGGGAGCTAGGGTCGCTGCAATTCAGCGCGGCGGGCCCGGGCAGATTGACGAGTTGCGAGCCGTCACCGCAAAAACAGGTAGCCGTCAGGGTGCCGCTGCCGTCCGTGCTCGTCGAAATGGTCCCGCCGTCCGTACCGAGGACACCACTCAATCCGCTGCCGTCGCCGGTCGGCGTGAGGTAATCGGTATCTGCCGTCGCCGCGCCGACTGTGGCGCCGTCGCCCTTGAGCAGGCCGGTCAGCGTCGTGGCCGTCGTGCCGTTGACGAGATTGGGTCCCGCAGCACCGGTGGCTCCGGTTGCCCCATTGGCCCCGGCAACGCCTGCTGGACCTGCCGCGCCTGCCGGCCCTGTTGCGCCATCGGCCCCCGCCGGGCCGGCCGGGCCGCGATACCGTGTCCACACCGCGGCCGTGGGCGTGGCATCGGTACAGATCCACAGCGCGCCGCTGGCCGTGTTGAGCCACTTAGAAAAGACGAAAAACGTGCCCTGGCCGGCCGTACCCGCCGAGTCGTCGCCGGCGCCGGGGTCCGCGGCGGCCTGGCAACTCGGCGGCGCGGCGTCCAGCAACGGACCGAAATTCTGTAGCAGCTTGTCGAGATCCGTGCTGCCCGGATTGGTTTCGATATATCCGCCCTGATAGGCTTGCGTGGATCGCGTCATGATTAGCTCCAAGTGGTCTTGGGTCTTAGGGTTCGGGGTTTGGGCCTCGGTTCTTCGTCTTTCCCAAGACCTAAGGCGTTGGAAGACAATTAACTACCGCAATCGACGATGAAAGCGTCCTTGTAGGGAACGCCCTCCGTGGCGTTCCGTGCCTCGGAAAAAGGCCTTTCTCGCACGTCACGGAACGCCACGGAGGGCGTTCCCTACAGAACGAAGTCGGTAGTTAATTGTCTTCCGACGCCTAAGACCTCATTTTCGGTCGCGGCCGCCGGCATGGACCACCGGCGGCCGCGCCTTCGCATACGAACCAAGCGGCTATTGGCCGCTGCCCCGGCTGACGCCCGTGCTCTTGACGACGTAGCGGGGATTAATGACCGCGGCGGCCCCGCGCTCGCTGGCCTTGAAGCGCAGCACGATGTCCTGGTTGAACTCGGCCTCGCTGTTGGTCCGCGCTTGGGTAACCGTGATGGGCCAGTTCTCCATGTAGGCGAAGGCCTTCTTGAAGTCGCCCAGGAACCACCACCGCTTGGCCTCCTCCGGCGCGATGCCGGCGGCGATGATGCGGCGATAGGCCAGCCGGCTCTCCGCCACCCGATAGGAATCCAAGGGGTTGGCGGCCGCCGTCATGGTGTGGCCGTCCGCGGTGGCCGCGCTGTCGTAGATGATTTCCGTGGCCTTGAGCACGCGGTTCGCCGCATGGCTGTAGGCCGGCATCACCAGCACCGTGTTGGGGTACACCAGCACCGGTTCCCCGGTGGACGGATCGAGGATCTCGGCGAACAGTTGCTCGGCCGCGTCGATGTCCGTCCAGTCGACCAGTTCCTCGCCGAGTTCGTTCACCCACGGCCCGTTGTCGGCGGAGCCATAATAGGTCTTGTAGCTGGCGCCTTTCCACTTGTAGTTGTTGGTGATGCCGAGCACCAGGTCCAACAACCGCTTCTCCTTGTTCACGCCCAGCACTTCGCCGACCTCCGACGCCCGCTGAACGATCAGGTGCGTGCGATCGAAGAAGATCGCCTCCCGCGTCACCGGCACGATGAAACCGTGCTTGGTGGTCGAGGGGGTCTCGATGTAGTCCTCGCTCAGCCCGAGGCTGGGATACGGCATCCCGGGCCGCACCTCGGCCACTTCGTCGCGCACGCGGCCGATGCCGGGAATCTTCTCGCCGTCGAAGCGCGTGGGCACCGTATCGACCAACTTCGACACCACGAAGGCCTCTTGCGTGTAGGCCTCCAGGATGGTCGAGTAGATGATCTGTCCGGTAATGTTGGCAAAGGCGGTCACGTCCACGGCGTCGCCGGCCTCGAGCAAAGGGACGCCGTCGTCGCTGCGCGGGTCGAGCCGTTTGACCCACTCGGGGCCCACGGTCGCCTCGGCCAACTCGCGCAGGCTGAAATCCTCCGCCTTCAACTCCCCTTCCCGCAACGCCTCGCGGAGGTGCTTGACCGTCCGCTCCGGGCCGTTGCTCTGGTACATCTGTTTCAGTTCGCGGTATTTGATCGCGGTCACGTTGGACTTCTCCTTGGATAATGGGTCCTGGGGTTCTGCGCCGCGGCGCGTTACACGCCGCTGCCGCTGCTGCGGCCGCCGAGAACGCCGCCCGTCATGATGGTCGAACGGATGTCGACCAACACGCCGGTGCCGGCCAACGGCTGCCGCTTGGCCACGCGGCCAACGGCATAACGGCTCGCCGCCGTCTTGATCGCCTGCTGGTTCAACAGCGGCGCGCCCGCGGCCGCGCTGTCCACGCTCATCAGGTCGCCCAGCTCGAAGGTGCTGCTCGGGCAGTCCAATTCGATCACGCCCGTGGTCGCCACGCGCACCGGCGCAATCTCCCCCTGGCGGCTGCGCGTCATGGCCACGCCCAGGAAATTCGCCGCGAAGGCCTCTTGATTGGCCGCCTTGCTGCCGCGGTCGGGCAACATCGCGGCCGGCTTGGCGTTGTCGGCGTCCTGCCAGAGCAGATCGCCGATTTCGATCACGGTCGTCGCCGCCACGTTCGCCACCACGGGATTGGTGTCGCCATATCGCCAACGCATCTTGTCACTCATGGGTTCGTTCTCTCCAAAAAAAGGTGGGAAGAAAGTAAAGTTCAGGTAATCGCTGCCACGAAGCTTCGCATGTCGCACGGCCCCGCGCCGTCGACGAGGTGTTGATCGCGCGAGAGCGGCCTGCCGCACGCCGCGGCCTGCGCCGCCTCGGCGCCGCCCAGCGTGCGGACCAGCCGGGCCCGCTCTTCGACCAGTTCGCGCATGGCCGGTTCGTCGGCCGCCGCCAACAAGGTGTGCATGAACCGCGGGCTGGTGATGGCCGCGGCCCGCGGGTCGGTCGCATCGCACTCCGGCAAGTGGAATTCGCGCAGCAGCTTCCGCGCGGTTTCCTGCTTGCGGCAGAGCGACGCCGCTTCCGTCAGCCGCGTCAGTTCGCCTTCCAACCGCCGCAACTCGGCGGCCTGTTCCTGGCACAGCGCCTCGACCAGTTCGGGGTAGTCGCGTTTCAGGTCATCGAGGGAGAGGGCCGCACGGGCGCCGGCGGCGGGCGTTTCCCGGCCGGCTTGCCCCTCGAACAGCCCGCGCGTCGTGGCCGGATCGGCCACCAAGTCCACGCTCTGCACCCGCGTGATGGCCTCCACGACCACGTCCTGGCCGCGGCGGACCGTGCGGGCTTCGACATTGTGGGAGAAGCCGACGTTCTCCGGGGCATGTTCGGCGTCCCAGAGAAGCTGCTCCGCCAGGCCGTGCTTGGGGTTGAAATGAAAATCGGCGAACAAGCCCTCGCCTTGCACCGCCACGTTGCGAATCACGCCGATGCGGTCCTGGTAGTCGCGCGGTCCGCCCGGGTTGCCCTTGGGATGGTTCACGTTGACCTTGGCGTCTTCATACAGCGCGGCGGCCTGCACGAGCGCCTCGGGCAGATAGCTGCGGCCGTTGCGCGAACGGAGGCCGAGGATTTTCACTCCCCGGATCACGCCCGCCGGGCGGTCCACGCGCACGGCCACGCCGCGCGAATCGAAAAATTCCTGGAGCGTTTCTGTCATCGCCTTTCCTTTCCTGGATTCACGTGCGATCGATTGCGGCAACAAAAAAAGCCCACCTGGAGCCATCGGGGCTCGCGGTGGGCTCGGCCAGATACCTGTCGGCGCGCGACAGGCTCTCGCCAATACCAATTCAGTTTCGTCTCGTTACTTCTCGATCCGATCCACCATGCGGCGGATATGCTGGATGGTCCCGTCCTGAATGTTCAGTTCCACGGCGGCCGTGCCGAAGAAGCCGCGCCGCAGCGTGTCGGCCAACAGCTCGGCCAGCGCCGCGTGGAGCTGCGCCACTTTCTTCGCGTTTGCAGGTGTTGTGCCGTGCGTGATCATCGAGAAAAAAGATACCTCAAGGCCGGTCGGTTTTCAAGCTTTCTTTTTGAGCCATTTTTCCCATGACGTATCCGGCACACTCCGTCCGCCGCCGGCATACTCCTGTAGGGAACGCCCTCCGTGGCGTTCCGTTTGTACCGGTACGTCCGGAACGCCACGGAGGGCGTTCCCTACAACGATTCCTTCGGAATCGTACCGGCCGGGCGCCACTGGCTCTGCCAGTCCTTCCCGGTCGCGGTTATAAGCCCGCCTGCTGCTCATCGGCCGGCTCCAGCCCGTGGCGCATGGCCATCGTCGCCGGCGACATGGCGCCGTTGCGGAGCAGGATCTGGTCGGCCTGGGCGTCGCGCAGCCGATCGCGCACCGCCAGTGTCGGCGGCACGGCGCGAATGTCCACCGCCGCGAGCGCCTCGGCCGGCAGCCGGCCCACCGCTACCGCGTGGCCCACCACGCGCCAGAGCAATTCCAGATCGTCCTCGATCATGTCGTGCTGCAAGCGGTCGAACATCTTCACCGCCGGTCCCTCGGCCACCATCGTCGAGCTGTAGTTGGCGTTGCTGGCGTCGCTGCTGAGCATGAACTCCGGCATCACCAGCCGGGCGGCAATGGCGCGCAGCTCGGCCTGCAACACGGCCACGTAGCTGGCCGCATTGATGGCCGACGCCGGGAACTCGTAATCCGTGCCCGCCATGGTGTCCAGGATCGTGCCCGGCGCATAACGGCGGAAGTAGCTGGTCCGCGCGGTCACGGGGCTGGTCACGTTGAAATCGGCCTGGCCTTGCACGAACTGGTCCAAGGCGGCGCCGCTGGTCGCCTGATGCTTGCGGATCAAGGCGATCGCCGACTGGATCTCGGCCACGGCGCTCATGTTGCGCAAGAGCTTTTCGGCGCGACGGAGGTTTTGCCGGACGGGAAAGAACAGCGGCAGCCCGCGGCGCACGTTGGCGTCCACGTTTTCCTTGCGGTGCTGGACGTCTTCGGCGCCGACCAGCCGGCCGTCGATCCAGTAGCCGCGGACATTCTCCACGTCGTTGGCGGCGGTTTGAATGCCGAAGGCCGCCGTCGGGTCGCCGGCGCGCTCGGGGGGCGCGGCCACCTGGCCCGGCTCGACGAACCGCACCCGCGTGGCGCCGTCCGGCGCGGCGAACAGGCGCAGGAAGCATTCGCCGTCGCGGTCCTTGCGGCGGACGATTTCCTGCTGCCGCTGGTGCCACTTGTTGACGCGGACGAACTCGTCCAGCACGGTCTGGACCTCGGCCGGCAGGTCGTCGCCGGCGGCGCCGCCGCGGCGGGCCGACGCCTGGTAGTTGTGGCCGCTGCCGACAATGTAGCTGACGCGGTTCTCGTGGCCGTTGATGGCAAACGGGTTGCTCACGGCCAGGGCGCGGCACTCGCCGCGGATCTCGGCCAGTTGCACCTGGGTGAAGACCACGCCGGCCGTCTTGCCCGGCATGGTGTCGTTGTCGAGGCGGGCCCAAGGCATTCCATCGACGTCGTACAGCGCCTCGTCGCGATCGACGAAGCTGTCCCACAGGTCGTCGAAGGCCTCGGACAAGTGCCGCTGCAAGCCGGCCAAGCGCGGATCGGGCGGCGCGGCGGTGGTGTCATGAGAATGTGGCTGCGGTTCCATGAATCGGCTCCTTGGTGTTGGTGTTGCGTAGGGTGGGACGAGCGAAGCGACGGCCCACCATCGACCTCTCGCAAATCCTGGTGGGCCTTCGCTGCGCTCGTCCCACCCTACTTCTCATCCCAGCGGCAGACGATGGCCCAGGCCGTCGCGGCTGCGGCGCCCTTCCAACAGGTCGGCCGCCAGGCGCAGGGCCATTTCCGCCGCGTCCGGGCCGTCGTCGTGGTCGCCGATGGGGAACTGTTGCAGTTGTTCGACCAGCAGCCGCGTCCCCGCACTGCCGTTTTTGAATCGCAATCGCCGCGAGGAAAGATAGGGCCCCAGGCGGCGGATGCGCACTTGTTTGTTGGTGTGGTTGTCCAGCGGCCAAGGCCGTGCGTTCAACACGCCCTGGCGGCGGAATTCCCCCTCGAACTCGCCGGCCAGCAGATCCTGGAACTGATTGGCCTCGATGCCGAACACGTCGGGGTGAAAACGCCGGCAGCACTCCACGCCGTCGGCCACCATCTGCGGCGTCGGTCGCCGCGCCAAGTCGGCCTCCACGTAGACGATCCCCTGCCGATCCACGCCCAGCATGACCAGCGCCGAGTAGTCGCCCCGCCGGGCATCGCCCCCTTTGCTCGGATCCAACGCCAGCGTCTTGACCTGCAAATGCTCCGGCCAGGCATCGAACCAAATCCCCTCGTGGAAATACGACTCCGGCCATTCGCACAGTTCCGGGTTGATGGGCGAATTCTGTTTCTCCCGCTCGAATGCCGTGCGGCCCCCCTCGGCGCGCATGCACATCAGCGCGTACAGGTCTTCCTCCTCCGGCCACAGCACGATGGCCCCCGCGTCCATGGCCGGCTGGTGCTGTTCGTAGAAGGCGCGGGCCGTGCGGCGGTAGCGCGGGTTCTGCACGTCCGTGAAGAGCGCTTCCCACTCCTGCCACAGCGATATGTTCTCCGGCCAGCGCTGAATGGCCTTGAACAGCCGCGATGTCCAGCCGGGCCGCCGGTGCAGCTCCATCGCCAGCGCCTCGCGGTGCAGCGCCGTGGCCAGGTTGACCACGTTGGTCCGCGCCGTGCCGGCCTTCATGAGCGTGCCGTGGAACCAGCTTCGCGAGTGTTCGCGCTGCACGGCCGACTGGATGTGGCCGTCGTTCTGCAGGTCGTCGCAGATGATGAGCGTGGGGCGATGCGCGCCGCGGCGGCGGCCGCGGATGCGCTGCCCGGTGCCGAAGGCCTCGATGGCCACGCCGTTGCGGAGCACGATCGAGCCCGATCGCCACACCAGGCCGCGGCCGGTCGCCTGCGGATAGGCTTCGGCCAGCAGCCGGTTGTCCAACAGCTCGGCCTTGAGGTTCTCCAAGTGGGCGCAGGCCTGGTGCCGCGTGTCGGAGACGATCCACACGTAAGGTTCCCAGCACTCCAGGGCCGCGCGCAAGGGGAAGGCCAGCGTGCCCACGGTCGATTTGGCCGTGCCGCGCGGCCCCAGCACGTTGAGCCGCGAGCCGCGCTGCGTCCGCATGGCATCCAACTCCTCGGCCAGCCAGCGGTGCAAGTTCGACGGCGGGCGGGTGAAATGGGCCGGCAGATACTGGCGTCCCCAGGCCAGCAGTCCGCCGCTGCGGTCGCCGGCATGTTGCATGCGCCGCGCTTGGCCATGTTTTCGCGCCAGATCATCGCGAAAGAATCGAATCATGGGCGCCAGTTGCTCCGGCGCCAACAAGCAGGCCGCCGGGAAGGGGTCATTGCGGCTCATCGGCGGCCTTTCCTGGCAAATTGCTTAGCTCGTCGGTCAGGTCTTCCAATCGCTGGCGGTTGTTCGCCGCGGAATCGCCCAGCCCCCGAGTCAAGTCTTCCAGCCGCTTGAGCACCCGCTTGCGGCAGCGGTCGGGCACTTCCGCGGCCACGATGTCGCTGAGCTGGCCCAGCAGCAGCGCGATCTGGTCGAGCGTCATGACGTGGGCGCCGCGGCGGGCGTAACGCTCGGGGAAGCGGCGTTCCAGCGCCCAGGCGGCCGCCCGCCAATACTCCTCTTTTTGGGCCGCGTTGCGAATGCTCTTCAGCAGGCCGACCTCGGTGTTGTAGGTCGCTTGCCGCAGCTTTTCCGCGAAGATGGCATCGCGCTCGGCCGTGTTCTGGATCGTGCTGACCGCGCAGCCGACGTAGGTGGCGGCCATGGTGCGGCTGCACCCCACGGTGATGATCGCCAGGATCTCCCGCCGCTTCGCTTCGTCGAGTACCGGAGGCCGGCCGCGTTTGCCCACGCCTTATGACTCCTTGTGTCCCAGGTACTCGAAGGAGACCACGGCCCGGCCCGCCGAGCTGCGGTAGTTCTTCACGAAGTTCGTCCCCATCTGCGAACCGGTCTTGCGCACTTGCACCGCCCGCCAGCGCGGCGAGCGGCGGCAGTGCGCCAACAGCGCCGGGTGGCTGGCCGTCACGTTCAAGCGGTGGCCTTCCTGCAAGTGCAGGTCGGCCACGGCCTCGGCCACCGCCATGCCGATGCCGATGCCCTGGTAGTCGGGCAGCGTGACCAGGCGGCTCAGACGCCAACGCTTCTTGCGCCCGATCAGCGACACGGTGGCGCAGAAGGCCACCGGCCGCTCGCCCCACAGGGCCAGGAAGCAGCGTGCCGCCGTGCTCAGCGCGCCGCTCAAATAGTGATGGCGCGCAAACAGCGACCACGCACTGCGCCGGCTGCGAAAGACTTCCAACTCGATCGGCGGTCGTGGAAGACACCTCCGGGTAAAAGTGGCGGTGGCCATGTCGATGACCCAATCGGGTTGCAGCCAGTCGGTGACGTCGTAATGGCAGGTGACGGCCACGAAACGCCCGGCAATGCGGCCGCCGCGAATCGCCTTGGCGGTCGCCGCCGAAACCACCCGGGCCACGTTGCGGTCCACGACGCTGGTGAATTCGTCAAAGACCACCAGTGGGGACTGTCCCGAGTTTCGTTCCGCGTCTCCGGCGGCGACGCCGAAACTGGGACTGTCCCCTTCGCGGCGATCCTCAGCGGTCTCCCCGCGGCCGCATTGGGCCAGCGCCCGGGCCAGATCGCAACGGAACTGCTCGCCGTTGCTCAACACGTGGTACGGCTTCACCCAACTGGGCGGCGAACTGAAGCCGACGGCCGTAAACAGTCCGGTGATGTCCTTGATGGGATGTTCCCCCAAGCCGTCGATCACGGCGCGGTCGCCGGCCCACTCCTTGGGACGATAGACGCTGGGTCCGAACATGTTGCGGGCGATCGTGCTCTTGCCGCTGCCGGACGGCCCCACGATCAGCCCCACGCGCCAATCCGCGCCGCGGAGATCGGCCGGCAGTTCGACGCGGAAGCGTTGCGTCGCCCGTTGCGACAGCGGCACGTCGAACATTCCCGCCACTTGCTGGACGCGGAAGGAATCGAAGACCGGGCATTCCACGGTCACGTCGAGCAAAGGCATGGCACGTTCTCCTTGATCTCGCCTCTCCATGTATCCGGCACACTCCGTGTGCCGCCGGCCAACGGCACACGGAGTGTGCCGGATACGTTCAAAGCCTTCTCACAGCGTCAACAAACGGCACTTGAACCCCTCTTGGCACATTCGCTCGTAAACCTCTTGCTGCTGCGATTCGTCCTCGCACTCGACGACGACCTGGAAACACTCCGGCACCTCGATTTCCGCCGGCGTCGTCGCCTCGGCCGGCGATTCCTCGGGCAGCGTTTCCGCGTCGGCGAGCATCTGGTCCAAAAGACTTTGCACCGCGTCGCTGTCGGTCTCCACGCCGGCGAGCAATTCCGCCAGCATCTGCTCGTTGGCTTCCGCCATGGCCGCCAAGGGGTCGTGAACGGCCAGCAGCTTGGCCGCCTCCCGCTCGTCGAGGTCCACCACCAGCACCGGCACTTCCATGTCCGGCGTCGTTTCGGCGCGCAAGTGGCCGTCGAGCAGTTGCAGGCTGCCATCGGACAATTCGCGGGCCAGCAGCGCGCCGGCATAGCCGATTTCCGCCAGCACGCCGCGGAGGGCGTCTTGTTGCGCCTGCGGGTGCATGCGCCAGTTTTGCGGATGCGGCCGCAACAGGCCGGCTTTCACGCGCCGCAATTCCTTCACGCGATCGCGAATTTGCATCGCCTATTCTCCTTGTGGAAAAAATTCCTCTTCCGGCGGCGCGGCTGGAGCGGGGGAGCCCTCGGGCAATGCACCCTGTTTTCCAGCACGGCCGCCGGGGAAGAGGAAATGGTCGAGCGTCAAAGTATCCGGCACACTCCGTGTGCGGCCGGCCAACGGCACACGGCGTGTGCCGGACACGATGCTTACGGCCCGGTCTTGGGCGCGGCGGCGGGCGCCGCCGGCGCCGCCGGCGCGGCGGTGGTGCTTTGCAGGCGGTCCTTCAACGCATCGACCCGATCGTGCAGCGCGCCGAACTTGCTCTCGACCAGCGTGACGAGCCGCTCCACCGCCAGCGGCGTGCCCAATTCGACTTTGTTCTTCACGTCGCGGGCGATCAGCCACACGACCAGCACCAGCACGGCCGGGATGAGGAGCATCTTCATCGCACCGCCGTCGCCCAGTTTGTCCTGGATCAGGTCCTTGAGGTAGGCGATGCGCACTTCGTGGTTGGAAGCCTCGTGTCCCAGCTTTTCTTCCAGTTCGGCTTTGACCTTGTCGACGCGGGCATGGAAGCGCTGCGAGAGGGTGCCGTTCTCCTCCATCGACTCCTTGATTCGCTCCACGGCCGTGGTCAATCCACCCACGGCTTCGTTGGCCTTGGCGACATCCGTTTTCACGTCGTGCAGGTTCCGCTCCGACTCGTTGCGCAGCTCGGCCACTTGGCCAAGGGCCGTTTCGGCGGCCTTGCGGGCCGGTTCGTCGACCGCCGCTTTGGGCGGCTCGGTCCCGGGCGTCGCCGTGGCGGCCGCGCGCTGCGCCGCGCCGGCCACATCGCTTTTCTTCATGTCTTCCAGCATGGCGGCGATGCGGCCCAGCTTCTCGTCCAGCGGCGAGATGTCCACCGCCGGCTTGACCACCACCGGCGGCAGGCTCGGCCACGGGCTGCTCGGCTTCGGCGTGTCGTGGCGGGAACGGTACGGCAGCAAGTGGTTTTGCCAAGGCTGCGGCTGCTGCTGTTGCTGTTGCGGGCAACATCCGCCGGGGCCGCACTGTACCGGCACCATATCGAGGCGCGCTGCCCATTCGTCGCGTGCCACTGGCTCTGCCAGTGCTTTGGCCGCGTACATAGCACTCCGCGGCACGGCGGTCTTGCTCGACTGCGGGGCCACGTCAAAGGCACGATAGATCGTTTGAATCGGCGTGGCGATGCCTTCCGCGCCGTCGCCGGTGCGGGCCCGCAGCACGCCCACGATCCGTTGTCCCTCGGCGTCGAAAACGGCCGAGCCGCTCCGCCCATTGGCCGGCGTGGGAAGGAAGTGCAGGTCGCCGTCCTCGACCTCCAGGGCGTGACCCTTCCAACTGGTCGACCAGGCGCCGTTGGCGCAGCCGACCGAAGTGAGCGTATCTCCCGGGCGAATCACCGTGTCGCGGGGGGCCAGCGGAATGACGCTGGGCAGCAGCCCGCCCAGGGCCGTTTCCGGCACGGCGACAATGGCCGCGTCGGCCTCTTCCGAGCGGCTGAGCACCTGGCCGGCCAGCGGCGCCGATTGGTGTCCTTGCCGCCAGAACTCGCACTGCACCGCCGGATCGTTGCCCACCACGTGCGCGGCCGTGAGCACGTAGACCGATCCCTGATCGATCTCGAACACGCAACCGGTGCCGCAACTGCCGTCGGCCGTCGTGATGCGGCAGGTGGCATCGATACAGTCCGAAAGCGATGCCCAGCAGGTGCCGGCCGTCCCCAGCGCGAAGGCGGCGCCGGCGACCATCGCCACCATGACTTCCAGACATGACACACCGAGTTTCGAGCGTTGCATGGCTCAGTCTCCTGTAGAAGTGATTTGTCGGGTGGGTCGAGCGGAGCGAGCCCCACCATGGATTAGTTGCCCGCGTTCGGGTGGAATTCGCTCCGCTCGACCCACCCGACAAGGTTTCTCCTTGTGAACGGCTAGGACAGTCTCATGTGTTCCAGGCAAGCTTCCATTTCAGCGCGTTGCCGTTGGGCACGAACCTCTTCGTAGCGCAGGCGGTGTTCCTCCTTCAACTGCAATTGCACGATTTCTCCAACCCTGTCGCGGCGTCGTGGCTCGGCCGGCCGCGGCATCGTGCTCCGCAGGTGGCACAAACGGCAGGGAAGATAGACCATGCCACCGCACTGCGGGCAGCGCGCGGGCGGTCCGGTAGGTTCCAGCGGATCGTCGTGGCGGACATGGCGAAGCCGCTCGTAATCGGGCCGTCGCCCCGCCGCGATGGCCCCGACCGTAGCGCGGTTGACGCCCAGGCGCTGGGCGATCTTGCGATAGCTCAGTTTGTCTTCCGCCAGCAGGCGGCGGATTTCGTCCACCAGGAAGGGTGCAAGCATTGTGAATTCTCCGGTTGCTTCGAGGCGCAACGCGAGCGCCTTGGTTGGGTGCCAAACAAAAAGAGCCCGCCGCCGGAAATCAGTTCCAGCGGCGGGCTCTTGGAGATACCTGTCGAATCAGGCTCTGCGGATACCCGCTTGTGACACAGACCTTAACACACGCCCTGGCCTGTTTTCAAGAGACGATTTTTCCATTTCCCCTCGCCTGCTCGCGGGAGCGGGGAGATAGTCGTCGGCGGCCTGTAGTGGCTCGCGTCGCAGCGGCCGCTACACGTCGTCGTCGCTCGATTGCAGCAGCGGTTGCCACTGCCGAAAATGTTCCAAGCAGATGAGCATCCCCTTGGCGACCGTCGCCCGCGGCTCGGGCGTCAGCCGCACCGGCAGGCCGGTCTGCTCGTTGAGAAAGCGGTCCAGGCGGCGCAATAGCGCGCCGCCGCCGCAAAGCACCATGCCATGGTCCATCAGGTCGGCGGCCAGATCGGGGCTGCCGTGATCCAACGTGGTCTTGATCGCCGCCAGAATCGCTTCCAACGGATCGGCCAGCGCCTGGCGGATCTCTTCGCTGGTGATGGTCGCTTTCCGCGGCAGCCCGCTCTGCGTGTCCACGCCGCTGACCTCCGCGACCAGTTCCTCCTCCAGCGGGTAGGCGCTGCCGATGTCGATCCGCAGCCGCTCGGCCGCCGGCAGGCCGATCCGCAGACTGTAGTGGCGGCGGAGGTAATCGACGATGGCCCGGTCCATGACGTCGCCGCCCACGCGGATAGACTGCTCGGCCACGGTCTCGGCGAGGCTGAGGATGGCGATCTCGGTGGTGCCGCCGCCGATGTCGCAAACCATGCTGGCCAGCGGCTCGGCAATGGGCAGGCCGGCGCCGATGGCGGCCGCCATCGCCTCGGAGAGCAGCCACACCTGCCGGGCGCCGGCCCGAGCAACGCTGTTGAACACGGCGCGTTTCTCCACCGGCGTGATGCGCCCCGGCACGCCCACCAGTACGCGCGGCTTCAGCCGCCAGCCCGGCGGCTGCGCCTTGCGGAGAAAGTAGCGCAGCATGGCCTCGCAAAGCTGGAAATCGGCGATCACGCCATCGCAGAGCGGCCGCACCACGGCGATCGATTCCGGCGTGCGGCCCTCCATTTGCCGGGCCAGATGCCCGACCGCGTAACCGCCGGAGAGAATCCGGCCGGTGCCATGCTGCACTGCCACCACGGAGGGCTCATCGACCACGATCCCTTCGCCGGCCACGCCGATCAGCGTGTTGGCCGTTCCCAGGTCGAGGGCCAGGTCACAGCGGAAGTATTGAAACAGGCGTGGCAGCATCCGTGCTCGCTTGAGCTAGGGCGGCTGGCCGCCATTGCGACGCCGTGGGACCGCCTTTGATCTTGAAATCGTAGTCCGCCATGAACAGATAGAGAAACACGCAGCCCACGATGATCGCCAACAGCGAGATCACCAACAGCACCGTGTAGACGTTCGTGCGAGGCTTACGGTAGACGGTCGCGGCTTTGTCAGTCGAGCTTGCTGTAGACACGGTCACCTACCTGCATGGGCATTTTGAGCATGTCGGGGATCACGCGGCAGACGGCCCGGTCGGGCGTGACGCGCACCACTTCGATGCGGCCGACGTAGGCGCTGGCGCCGCCGCTAACCCGCACCACTTCGAGCTTGTGTCCCTGCCGCAGGCCATCATCTTCACCGAGGGAAATCTCCACCAGGCCCTTGTCCGGAACGGCCAGTACGACCGCTTCCAATCCGGCCGGCGGCGTCTTGGCCTTGTAGTCGCTCTTCTCGTTGACCTTGAAGTACCGCAGGGCCTCGCGCGCCCGGGCCAAGTCGGCGGAAAGCTCCACGTTGCGCTCGTTCAACTGCGTGCGGGCGTCGACGGCGCCGTGCAATTCGTCGGTCAGGCGGACCACTTCCTTGAAGCTGGCCTCGCGATCGGTCGTCGCCTTGGTGATTTGCGTCCGCACCAGGGCCACTTCGTCGCGCAGATGGGCCAGCGTCTCCTGCGTGGCCTTCATGGCGGCCACGGCGTCGCGCGCCTTGTTTTCCGACTCGCGGATCTTCGTCTCGTTTTCCGTCCGCTCCTGCTTGAGGCGGTCGTTCTCGGTTTCCAGCTTGGCCAGCGACTCTTGCTTCTCGACCTTCAGCGTGGCCAGATCGCGGTTCACGCGATCGTACTCGTCGGTCAGTTGCCGGTTGAGCTTCCGCGCGTCGCCCAACTGCTGCGAAAGGCCGAGCGGTTTTTCCAGGGAAACCGACGTGGGCGGATTGTCGACCACCAGCCGCCAGTTCTTATGCGTCCCATAGACCATGACGGCAAAGGACATGAACACGAGGCTCATCACGAAGATGAGGATGGTAAAGATCTTGCCGACGAGGTTCATAAGGGTGGCCTCTGCTTCTCTGACCGATGCGGAAAATGAGCTCGCTGAAACTGCCGCACTACAGTAAACTAAGTATAACTTCGCCTATTTTACCATGTCAATTAGAATCCCCACGTGGGGGTGGAAGAAGGGGAGCGGTCGGCTTGCTCAGGTCCCCCTCTCCCTCCGGGAGAGGGTCGGGGTGAGGGGGAAGCGGAGAAGAACCATCGGCACGGCTCGGCGTCAAACTATACCGTTGATTCCAGGAGGTTCGCAAGCTAACCCTGTAGGGAACGCCTCCGTGGCGTTCCGGGCGTACCGGTAAAACGGAACGCCACGGAGGGCGTTCCCTACAGCGGCTCCTCCGGGTGCAACGTGGTTTTTATCCCCGCGATTTCCCCGTCGCGCCCTCACCCCTGGCCCCTCTCCCGAAGGGAGAGGGGAGATTTTCCGGGCGCCCGTTTCCTGTTTTCAACCTTCCTCTT